>OMPX01000093.1 GCA_900313115.1 uncultured bacterium | reverse complement strand
TTGATGAACATTCTATCAATAGATACAGTGTTCTAAGAGTTTGTATCTAAAATCTTTTTAATCAAACAATGATATATAGCGTACACAAAACGGGACACGCAACCTTTTGATGTACATTTCTTGAAGTGCAAATTGCACACAATCACACCTAAACATTCTATAAAACTAAAATTTCATATATTTTGCATACAATAACGTATGCACAGCTAAAACAAAATAAATTTTTATATACCCTCAAAGCATACGCAAATGTATGCTCCCCCAAAAACAAAATAAATTTTATATACCCCCAAAGCATACGCAAATGTATGCTCCCCCGAAAACAAAATAAATTTTTATATACCCCCAAAGCATACTCAAATGTATGCTCCCCCAAAAACAAAATAAATTTTATATACCCTCAAAGCATACGCAAATGTATGCTCCCCCGAAAACAAAATAAATTTTATATACCCTCAAAGCATACTCAAATGTATGCTCCCCCGAAAACAAAACAATACGAAATATATACACAAACAACACGAGAATTATGGAGAATAAAAATGACAGTTTCACAAACACAAGGTAATCCATTTTACTACACCGGTTATACCGCACCAAATACAAATTCAACTGTATATGCAGATTTTCAAAATGAAGTATTATTATTACAACAATTAAATCAAAATAACAGTATTTTTGCTAATAATCCCGCCGGAGTTTACCAATATCCAACCGGCACATTACCTATTGCTCCACAAAACCAAAATCAAAATCCGGTAACAATAAATCAAGAAGGAATACTACCTGAAATACAAGCACCAAAAGAAGATGAACCTGATTTCTTTGAAGGACTTGGAAAAGTTGTAGTATCTCCATTGAAAACAAGTTGGGAGCTTATTAAATCAGGCGGTCAATATATTGCTGATACAGCAAAAGGCGCATGGAAAGGTACATTTGGTGCACTTGGAACGTTATTATCAGGACACCCGATTGATGCATTGTGCGAAGTTGCTGAAGGCGCATGGGATGTATTCAAAGCACCATTCAAGTTAGTTGGAAATGTTGCTACTGATATTTGGAATGGCGCAAAAGACATCTTTAGCGGAATCGGCGAAATGTTCAGCAGTATATTCTAAGGAATCATAATTTCATACATTAAAAAGGTTACTCGCTGAGTAACCTTTTTAACTAAAATTCATTTGATATAAAGTTTGAATTGATCTATCCGATAAAATTTTATTTTTTTCTTTTTTATTTTTTCTAATCTTTTTTGGAATATCCATCTCTTTGACTATTGCCCAATTAGAATTTATCGGCTGAAAATGCTTTTGCTGAGGCGATGTTATATAATGGGTCAACGCACCCAGCATTGTTTCAGTAGGTAACTGCAATAACGGTTTATCCGTTATTAAACGAGCCATATTTATCCCTGATAGCATGCCTGTCGCTATAGATTCGGTATAACCTTCCGTTCCTGTTATTTGACCTGCAAAGAATAGCCCTCTTCTTTCTCTGCTTTCTAAAGTAGGATTCAAAAGTTCCGGGGAATTGATAAACGTATTCCTGTGCATAACACCGTATCTCATAATATTTACCCCTTCTAACCCTGGGATTAATGATAAAAGTTCTTTTTGGGCACTCCATTTTAAGTTAGTCTGAAATCCTACAAGATTATACAAAGTTTTGGCTGAGTTATCCTGCCTTAACTGGACAACTGCATAATTTATTTTTTCAGTTCTTTTATCCACAAGCCCAACAGGCTTCATTGGTCCAAAACGTAAGGTATCAACCCCGCGAGATGCCATAACCTCGATAGGCATACAACCTTCAAAAACTTTCGCATCTTTTTCAAACTCTTTTAATTCTATCCTTGGAGCATTTATCAGATAATTATAAAATTTTTCATATTGCTCCTTGTCCATTGGACAATTTATATAAGACGCCTCTCCTTTATAGTAACGACTCGCATAAAAGGCAACATCAAAATTAATACTGTCTTTTTCTACAATAGGTGCAATCGCATCAAAGAAGTGCAGATGCTCTGCCTTCGTAAATTCTTTAATTGAATTTGCAAAACTGTCACTTGTCAAAGGCCCTGATGCAATAATAACATTCCCGTCAGGAATTTCTGTAACTTCTTCATTTACAACCGTAATTTTACCATTTGATTGAATTTTTTCGGTTACGGTTTTAGAGAATAATTCTCTGTCTATTGCAAGAGCGTTACCCGCAGGAACAGAACATTCGTAAGCGATTTTTATGAGTTCGCCACCCATAATTTCCATCTCTTTTTTCAAAAGTCCGCTTGCGTTGGTAACATCAGAAGAACCCAAAGAATTTGAGCAAACAAACTCTGCAAAATCAGAACTCACATGAGCCCCCGTCATTTTTTTAGGACGCATCTCATAAAGTTCCACATCTATTCCTCGTTTTGCAAGTTGGAGTGCAGCCTCTGAGCCTGCCAACCCGCCGCCTATTATTTTTACCTTTTCCATAAAACCATATTAACAAAAAGATTATTAGCGGTAAATATATAAAGGATAAATATCTGCATTCTCCGGTTCAAGGTTTGATATTATTTTTTTTATTACGCATTTATATCGTGACGACGGACATGACCTATTTTATAATATTTTTTTACAAAAGCGGAATAAGTTGAATCATTTAACATTTGTGTATATTCTTCCTTTGTAAATTTACTGTCAGAACCTGCATATTTATAAATTAAATTTGTAATGGTTTTTAAGACAGAAAAATCTTCATTTGTATATTGTTTGTGTGATGCAAAATGAGAATACAAATACGCAACAACTTCTGTGGTAGTTACATTACTATCTTCAGTGTATTTAGCATCAATCCAACTCATTTCGTCTTTTGCAAAGGAACTTGTCTTATGATAAGTATCAATAACATTCAACCATTCAGAACCATTTAAGAATTTGTCCCATTCATCAGTTGTAAATTCTTTATCATTGCCTGCGTATTTTGCTAATGCAGCAGGAACTTTGTCTGTATATTTTTTTAAATTTTTATATTCATCAGAATTTTCATCTAAATTTGAAAATAATGATGGAATATCTAAGTCATTTAATGCTTCATCAACACTAACTTTGCCATCACCATTTCCGCCATTTGCTTGGCTGTCCATTCTTGCAAATGAATTTTGAATTTCTTGTTGATAAGAATTTTGTCCGGATGTATCTTCTTTTAAAGATCCGGCATTACCAACACTTGAAAATCCTGCGTAATTAACAAATCCTCCTTGTGGAACGATTCCTTGGGAAAAAGGAACACTATTATAAAATTTTGGTTGGTAGTTTAAAAACTGTAATTCAGGATTATTTAATAAAGTAAGTTCAGAAAATTCGTATCCCATTATAATATCCCCCAATTAATCCCCGTACTTATATAAAGATTTTTGCTGTTAGAAAATTGATTAATATGTTCAATAGTGTTAACATTTATTGACAAAAAAAAGTCACTTTTCCGAAATAGCAAAAAGTAAAAAGTAGGGTGGGCAATTTCATTTTGCCCACCCTACAATTTTTATGCCTTAATTGATTTGCCGTATTTTTTACAAAATTCTAATATTTTTGCAAATTTTTCGGTTAATTCAGCCTTTGTTTCGCCTAATTGACGCATCTTTTTCATCGCACGTTCAACCCCGCCTTGTGGGTTGTTATCAAGAGGTCTGTATCCGGTACTTTTTGGTCCTATAAATTCACTGATTCCTTTTTGGAAATACCTATCACTTTCAGTCGGATATGGTTTTGGCGGAAATTCTGTTTTTGCTGATTCTGTAAATATTTTATTTTTTGAATTTTCTTTTCTTAAAAAATAATTTATTGTTTGTTTACTTGTTTCAAGATATCTATCTAAAACTTTATTTTCCTTATCAGACAATATCTCACCGCTTTGACGTTTTCTCATCAATTCGGTGATATTAAAAACTTGTTTTCCATCAACAGTAAGAGTTTTCTTTATTCCCGGCTTTGTTGTTGGATTTTGTCGTTTTGTTCCTGATACTTTACCATTATTGTCACGTACTATTGTTATTTTACTTTCCATAAATACACACACCTTTCTTGGTTGACACTACACATATTACTCATGTGAAATCTGATACGGGAAAATAATTGCCTTTAAACATTTACCCCCCCCTTTACAATTTGTTACAAACACCCAATAATTTAGCTATCCTCTTAGTTATAAATTTGATATAGCTAAAATAAGGAATTTGTCAAATATCTGCGAGAGTTGGAAAAAAATAAAAAAGTAGACATTCAAGACAAAAAAGTAGACATTCAGGATTTATCCGCAACAAATAAATTACATATTGATAAGATGTATAAAATTTTTGGAACAGACCAAATCTTCGGGAGAGCTGATACAGAAAAGGTTATCGGACTAAAACCTGCCGGAACATCAAAATTCTTAAAAATGTTACTTGAAAAGGGATTTATTGTTCCTGTTAAAGGACACGGAAAAGGAAAATACAAATTTTCAATATAAAGTGTTTTTACCCCACCGTTTTACCGACTTGATTACGTCCGTGCTCTTTTGCATAGTACAATGCTTTATCTGCACATTCTATTAACTTTTGAGGAGTGTCACCGTCTTGTGGAAATGTTGATACACCTAAACTTATTGTAATATTTACTTCGGTATTTGAATTAACTTTTAAAGGAGTATTGGCAACCGCATCACAAATTCTTTGTGCATTTATTAAAGCTTCTTTGTTAGAGGTCTGAGGTAAAATAATACTCATCTCTTCACCGCCATATCTGCATACATAATCAGTAGCACGTGTATTTCTTTTAAGAATTTGTGCAACAGTTTTCAAAACAGCATCTCCAACCTGATGGCCATAAGTATCGTTAAACTTCTTAAAGAAATCTATATCAACAATAATCAATGAAAATTCCTGTTCATATCGTTTTGCCAAATCCAATTGTTTTTTTAGAGAATCTTGGAAATATCTGTGATTATACAATTCTGTTAAACCATCGGTAGTTGCTAATCTGTATTGTTGTTCAAAATCTCTCGATTTTAACAAATATTTAGCAAGATAAGAAATTGCAAACGTCAACAGAGTAACAAACAACGGAACAACAACTTCTATCCATATATTAAACATACTCATAACATAATATGATGCTAAGTAATAAGCTGCTGCAAGCAATACGGTCGAAGTAGTAGCAAATATCGCTGATGTTGACTTAAACACAATGAAACTTACTATTAAAACCAACGCTAATATAATAATCATATTTGTTGTCGCAGAAGATTTTTTAATAAAAGAATTATCTATCAGATTGTTCATATATGTTGCGTGAATTTCTACACCGGGATATATTTTATCAATCGGAACACTCTTTGTATCAAATAAACTTGATGCCGTTGTACCTATATATACAATCTTGTCTTTAAAATCATATTTTTCAATTGATTTATCTCCGTCAATAGATTTAATCAATTTGTGGAAAGGAATATTTTTATATGTTCTCAAAGACGGACCATACCAATTCAAAACTACTTCCCCTGAAGTTGTCAAAGGTATTTTTTTATTTCCGGTTATAAGATTAGATTTTTTATCAATAATAAATTTACCGGTATTTTCACCCATCAAATCAATCCCTGCACTCAATGTCAAATGCGGATAATACAGTCCGTTATAATATGCCAGAACGGGAACTTGTCTAATAATTCCGTCTTCAGAACGATTTATATTTATCATTCCTATTTTAGTTTTTGAATTTAAAATCTGTGGAATAATAACTCTGCAATTTGAATAACCAAAATCTTTTTCGATATCAATCGTTTTTGATTGATTTTCAACCTTCACTGACATTCTATTAGGCAAAACAGTAGGTGTTCTGACATCAGAAGATTGGTTGTCAAAATTTATTGCAGTATAAACATTATTATACTTTGCCATTGTAGATGCTAAATGACTATCCGCTTTTATATCTGACTTAAATGATTTAATAAACATTAAATCAAATATAACCGCTTTTGGATTATCTGCTTCAACCCTGTCAATTATTTTTGAATATACACTTCTGGATATTGGCCATTCACCATATTTGTCTAAAACATATTCGTAACTGCCATCATCTATTGCAATAATTACAATATCCTTGCTTGGCTTTAAATGTCTGTGTTTTACTAATAATGATTGTCTGTAATCAAACGATTTATTCTCTGAATCATTAAAGAAATTTATTATCATCGTATTATTCGCCAATAAAAATATGGCTAATAATATTGAAGTTGTGATTAAAAAATATGCAACCCAATTAAAAATCTGTTCTTTTGTTAATTTATTATCGCTGTTTGACAAAATAACCCCCGATTTTATTTTAGTAAAGATACTTCTATTTTACCTGAAATCACATTTTTAATAAACTCTCTTTCCATAAGTTTATTATTTAATTTTAAAATTTCCGTTGTATATGCTAACTCATCAGGTTTTAAAAGATAATTTATCAAACAATCTTCGTGTAAACTCATAAAAATACCTCAATAAATGTATACAACAGATATTCTCGACAAGAAATTTTTAAACTTTTATAAAAACATCAAAAAATAGTTCAAATAATATAGATAAATATAAAAACAATAGACATATTTTTTATTGAAATTAAGTTTACTGCAATATATTATCAAATTTGTAATATAATACCACTATGCAAACCAATTTAAAAAAACAAATAATCAAAAAAAAATTAAGAGAAAAACACAACGGTTTTAATGCGTTATACAAAGATTTTTCATCTATAAATAATTTTATAGATAATATCGCTTTAAAATTATCAAAAGGGGCGCAGATAGTCCAACTTCAAGGAGATAATTTAACAGACAAAGAATTTTCAGACTGCGCTATAAAAATCAAACAACTGTGCGAAATATATAATGCCACATTTATTGTCAAAAGCAGAGCTGATATTGCCTATTTATCAGGTGCGGATAGTGTAAATCTCAAACAGGAGGATCTTGACATCCGAAGAGTGAAAGAAATGTTTGGAGAAGAAATAATTATTGGAATATATGTTGACACCAAAGATGGTGCATTGTCAGCAGTAAAAGATGGTGCTGATTATATCAGTGTTAACCAAATATTTCCAACACCAACAGAGCCTGTTAAAAACACAGGATTAGAGTATGCAAAATGGGTTAGCGAGAATACCTTTCTTCCGGTACTTTTAGAAAGGGGAACTTATACAGAATCACAAATTACAGTTATTCAGTGATTTGTTTTACGTACTTCTAACACCCCAATCTTAGTAACCGTAAACAACCTTTGTATAATAAAAGCTTGAATCTTACAACAAAAACACTCTTATACTAAACCTAAAACCTTTTTATACCAAGAGAATGTTTCTAATTCAGATCCATTGAATGTAGTTTTAATACATTGTTTTTTTAGATAGTTTTCAAATTCATCATTGAAGCTTGACTTGATTTCTTTAACTTTTGACGCAGTTTTCATAATTTTCTCCTTTCGGAAAAGTCACACATTATATCTATTTATTACACATTATATTTGATTAATTATTAATACACTAAAACTTCAATTGATTTATGAGTTCATTATATTATTTTTTTTTAAAACTGTCAATTAAATATGAGTAAAAAATAACTATTTATTACGAATATGTTACAATTGCTATAATGCAGTAATGATATGCTTTTGAATGGCATTACTCTTGCTTTTTTGCAACAAAACTTCATGAACTTTTCTTAAAAACTTGATTTTTATATTTTTTATGCAAATAAAGCATGGAATTTTAACAAAATTAATAAAAAAAACGTCTAAACTTCACATTTTGCCATGTTTTTGATATCATTTATACGCATAGAAATTTAGTAAGGGAGAAAAATAGTGAAAATAGCATTAAAATCACATAATTGCGGACAAATTACCGCAAAAAATATAGGAGAAGATGTTACTCTTTCAGGATGGGTATCATGTGTCAGAGACTTAGGCGGAATTATTTTCGTTGAATTAAGAGACAGAACAGGATTTTTTCAATTAGTTGCAGATCCTCAAATCAATCCGGATATCCACGCAATATTCTCTAAATTAAAAACAGAATCTGTTATAAACATCAAGGGTAAAGTTACGGAAAGACCTGAAGAAACCTATAATGATAAACTTCCAACAGGCGAAGTTGAAACTTATCCTACATTTGCTCAAGTATTATCAGAAGCAAAGACTCTTCCGTTTGTTCTTGATGATGATAACGTATCAGAAGATGTACGATTAAAATATCGTTATTTAGATTTAAGAAGAGAACAAATGTTACACAACATGACATTACGTCATAAAATTGTTACTGCTGTTAGAAACTATTTGAACAGTGAAGATTTCTTGGAAGTTGAAACCCCAATTCTTATCAAAACAACACCGGAAGGCGCAAGAGATTATCTTGTTCCGTCACGTGTTCAAGAGGGTAAGTTCTATGCACTTCCGCAATCTCCGCAAATCTTTAAACAACTTTTGATGGTTGGTGGTTTTGAAAGATACTATCAAATCGCAAAATGTTTCCGTGACGAAGATTTAAGAGCTGACAGACAACCTGAATTTACACAAATAGATATGGAAATGTCATTTGTTGATCAGGATAATGTTATTGAAGTGACAGAGGGTGTTGTTAAAGCTGCATTTAAAGAAGCAGGAATCGAAGTAAAACCTCCGTTCAAGAGAATTACTTGGCAGGAAGCTATGGATAAATACGGTTCAGACAAACCTGATACAAGATTTGGTCTTGAACTGTTTGATATCGGTGATATTATACTTGAATCAAACTTTGATATCGTTAAAAATACTCTTAAAGCAGGCGGTATCGTCCGTGGTATCAAGATTGAAGGCGGAGCTAAATATTCAAGAAAAGATATTGATGATATTACAAAACTTGCAGTATCATTTGGTGCTAAAGCTTTAGCAAATATCATATATCAAGAAGACGGCACAGCAAAATCTCCTGTTCTTAAATTTGTTACAGATGAACAGGCAAAAGCTATTCAGGAAAGAGCTCAGGCTAAAGCAGGCGATATAATCTTCTTCGTTGCTGACAAACCAAAATTAGTTTACGACATCATGGGAAGATTAAGACTTCATTTCGGTAAAACTTTAAACCTCATCAATGAAGACGACAACGCATTATTATGGGTTGTAGATTTCCCTATGTTTGAATGGTCTGATGAAGAAAACAGATTTATGGCTATGCACCACCCATTCACATCACCTAATTTGGAAGATTTGGATAAATTAGACAGTGGTGATTTGGGTAATGTTAAATCTATTGCTTATGATATCGTTTATAACGGTACTGAGCTTGGCGGCGGTTCTGTAAGAATCCACTCACCTGAAGTTCAGAAGAAAATCTTTAAAGCATTAGGTTTGACAGAAGAAGAAGCAACCGAAAAATTCGGATTTATGGTTAATGCTCTTCAATACGGTACACCACCTCATGCAGGTTTGGCTATCGGGTTAGACAGATTAGTTGCGTTATTGTGCAGAACTGATTCTATCCGTGACGTTATTGCGTTCCCTAAAAACTCAGGGGCAAAATGTTTGATGTCAGATGCTCCGGGCGAAGCTTCGCTTCAACAAATGAGAGAATTACATTTAAAATCAACTGTAAAACCTCACTAGAAGAATAATTATATAAACATAGCAAAAGACTTGCCAAAACGAAGGCAAGTCTTTTTTATTTATTATTATTTCGATGAATGTTACATAAACAAAAAAAAAGTATGAACGTAAACTTGGTTTTCATACTTTTCAACAGATAGTAATAGTTGGATTTTCGTATTGTGTATATCCAAATTATACACTCAATGTTTACAATTTAAAAGACATGTTTTAAGTTTTTGTTACACAATATTTTTTGAATACTCACGTACAGCAATAATAACAAGCATTAACAATGTTAAGAATTGTAATATAAATTTAAAAAATTAAGCAATTTTTTGTAACAAAATAACTTTTTACATATATACACTGGATATACTATTAATATGGAGGAACATATATGACTTGCGATGGAATTGCAGGCGGCATCGGAGGACACAAATCAATAGGTGCTGATTATACTACAAGTATTAAAAATGATGATGACGATAATACTAAAAGAAAATTCGTCACAACTGACCAAGCATTAGCTGCAAACTCAGCATTTGTAGCTTGGGGACACGCAACACAATCTGGAGATAATAGTAATACGGGCGGAGGCTATTATTCATAGAAAAATCGCTATGTTTATTGTAGAATACCCTTATAGGAGGGCATTCTATGATACTAACGATTGATATTGGTAATACAAGTATTACTTGCGGACTCTACAAAGAAAATACAATTGTGAAGAGGTTTCGTATGCCTTCTGATACGGATATGACTGTTCAGGATTACGGTCAGTTATTATCCGAAAATATTGGCGATATGAAACTGAGTGGTGCAATAATTGCATCTGTTGTTGGTGAACTTAACAACAGGATTCAATATGCTATTTTATCATTATTTGGGGTTATGGCAGTTATTTTGTCTGACAAATCTAAAATGCCGATTAAATTGGCATTGAAAAATAATGCTGAAATTGGTGCGGATAGAATTGCCAATGGTTCAAGAGCTTATGAATTATATGGAAAAGCCGTTATTGTGGTTGACTTTGGAACAGCAACAACTTTTGATATAGTTAACGGAAAAGGAGAATTTATCGGGGGAATAATAGCACCGGGGCTTGGAACACAATTAGCATCATTAAGTAATGCTACGGAAAAATTACCGTCTTTAGAAGTCGCAGAAATCAATAATTACATTGGTAATTGTACAAAAGATGCAATTTTATCCGGTGTAATCAGAGGAACTGCAAGCATGATAGATGGTATGCTGCAAAATTGTACGGAAGAATTAGGCGAAAAACCAATTATTATATCAACCGGCGGTTATTGTGAAATTATATCAAAATATATGACAAAGAAATTTGACCATATTGTACCTGAGCTAACACTGGATGGTTTAAACAGTTTATTCTACTTGAATAAGCCAATTCAACCTGTATATAACATAAAAAGATAAAATCGACAGAGACCTAAGCCCCTGCCGATTCCATATCATAATCAACAGCTATATATAACAATTAGATTGTTACCTTATTTATTTTTGATAGTTGCTCTAATTTCTTCTACTTTATTATGCACTATTTTTATAAATTTGTAAAGAGGGTGAGCAATTTCAAAACATATAAACGTATACAATAATAATTTACCCCATTTAATGGATAAATTATTATTCTTATTCGTGTTAGAATGCATAGTGGAAGAGAGTAAAATAAGGATTCAAGTATGAATATTATTGAAGTTAAGAATAATTTAGTAAAAATATGTTATGAAGATGATTTATTACTATCCGGATTATTATTAATAAAAGATAATATGAAATCATATATTGCACAGATATTGCACCTTGAAGCAACAAGAATTGGAAAAGTTGCCATTGCAAAAATACTTTTCAACTATGTTGATAAACTTTATACCTATGACGGTTCTATTCCATCATTAAGAGCAGATATTCAAATATTAAACACTACTTTTTTACTTGATTCACTTGAACACTCTAATCCGCTTTCTCTTGGTAAAATTGCCGGACATAAAGATAACTTAACGGTTGACTTCAATATTTTAAAAGATAATCCGATAATACTTGCGGAAAAGTTCTATGTCACTAAAGTTCTGCTTAATAATCTTGCTATACAACTTCAAGGACGTAAAAATAAAATCGTTGTTTTTGATACTGCGGGTGTTTTTAAGGCAAATAAACTAACCATTACAAAAGATTTCAAATTACCGCTAAACTCGTCTACAATAAACTATATATATGAAAAAGGATTTGAAGATGCCACGGCAGAAAGCAAAGCATTAATTCAAAGCATATTTGAAGAATTGGGAGAATATTCAAAAACAGTAGATTTTATTCCGTTTGATACATTTAAAGCTGTTGTTGATTCAGAATTTATGCGAACCAAGCTGATGCAGCTAATTATTATGAAAAATAAAATCAAACAAATCAGAGATTGGAATGTATTTGCGCAAAATACTGCTGAATTTGAAGTATTAAAAAATAAACTGTCATCAGAAAATACTGTTGTAATAGATATTTCACCATTAAAAGACTCTTTGCAACAAGAATGTATAAAATATGTATATTCAATACTAAAAGATATAAATGCAGAATTTTATGCGTTCACACCTCTTTCTAATGACAGCGCAAGCAAATTCTTACTTTCAGAAATAATAAATACAGAAAATGTACATACATCAATCATTTGTAATTATAATTATCCGTATCTGGATGAACTTAAAAAATGTTCTAAAAACATGTTTATGTTCACCCCATTGAAACAACAAAAAGATTTTGGCGGATACAATATTTTCTTACAGAAACTTGCAGAAGATGAATTTATTGCTTACGGTAAAATGACGAAATTTGTCCCTATTATTGGAAGATTAACTCAATTAGCGCAAAGCGACATTTATATACCTCAAGTCAAAGAAACAATTTCACAAATTACACAACCTCAACAAGAAATAGTTTCAGAAACTCCTACTGTTCAAGATGTTCAAGAAACAGTTGTGAATGAATCTCCTGTCGTTCAAGATGTTCAAGAAACAGTTGTGAATGAATCTCCTGTCGTTCAAGATATTCAAGAAACAGTCGTGGATGAAGCTCCTGTCGTTCAAGATGTTCAAGAAACAGTCGTGGAAGAAACTCCTGCCGTTCAAGATATTCAAGAAACAGTCGTGGAAGAAACTCCTGCCGTTCAAGATGTTCAAGAAACAGTCGTGGAAGAAACTCCTGCCGTT
>OMPX01000147.1 GCA_900313115.1 uncultured bacterium | reverse complement strand
TTGAAAAAACGAATGAAGTTTCTATTGCAAACTGCGGTTTGCCATATTATGTTTCAGGTGTTATTAACGAAAGAGAAAAAATACTTGTTTCAACTCCTGAAAAATTCAAATCTTGGTTTAATATTGATGTCCTTTTGGATACTGAAGTTATTAACATTATGCCTGATGAAAAAAAGGTGTTTTTAAGTAACGGCGAGGAAATGAACTATGACAAACTTGTTCTCGCTCAGGGTGCAAGTCCGATTGTTCCGCCTTTTGAAGGTATGGATAAAGATAAAACTTTCATAGTCAGAAACCTTAATGATGCAGATAAAATCAAAAACTATATCCAACAAAACAATTCTAAAAAAGCAGTTGTTGTAGGTGGTGGTTTTATCGGAATTGAAATGGCGGAAAACCTTACTGAAATGGGGTTGGATACAACTCTTGTTGAATTGGGAAACCAAATACTTGCCCCTGTTGATGAAGAAATCGCATCTGTTGCCCAAAACGAAATGAGAGATAACGGAGTTAATCTTATTCTGTCTGACGGAGTAAAAAGTTTTGACGATAACAATATAATACTTAATTCAGGTAAAGTTATTGAATTTGATATTGTTATTATGGCAATCGGTGTCCGTCCTGAAACTGCACTTGCAAAAGTTGCAGGTTTAGAAGTGAACAGAGGAATTTTAGTCGATGAATATATGCAAACCTCAAATGCTGATATTTACGCGGCAGGCGATAGTGTTGAAGTAAAAGATTTTGTAACAGGTGATAATGCCCTCATTCCGCTTGCAGGACCTGCAAACAGACAAGGGAGAATTATTGCTGACAATATCTGTGGAGTGAACGAGAAACTGTCAACCTATAAAAACTCACAAGGCACATCTGTCCTGAAAGTATTTGGTCTGACTGTTGCAAGTGTCGGTAACAACGAAAAACAGTTAAAACAAAAAGAAATTCCGTATTGGAAAACTTTTGTTTACGGTCATTCTCATGCAGGATATTATCCGGACTCAACCCAAACACTTTATAAACTTTTATTCTCACCTGACGGGAAAATACTAGGTGCGCAGGCAGTCGGGCAAGAAGGTATTGAAAAAAGGATTGATGTAATAAGCTCTGTTATGAGAAACAGTGGAACTGTTCAGGAGCTTATAGACAGTGAACTGTGTTATGCTCCGCCTTATAACTCAGCAAAAGATTCAGGGGTAAATGTGCTTGGTATGAGTGCAGATAATATACTGAAAGGTCTTGTTAAACCTACATATTTTGAAGATTTGGAAGGCTCGTATTTAATTGATGTAAGAGCAAATATTGCATATAAAACAAAAACAATAGAAGGTGCAATTAATATTCCTATTAGTGAAATTCGCTCAAGATTAAATGAGATTCCTACCGATAAAAAAGTGGTTCTTTTCTGTAATACAGGTTATACAAGTTATAATGCATCAAGAATTTTGATTCAAAAAGGGTTTAATAACGTATATTCTCTTATGGGCGGAATAACCTTGTATAAAGAAATAACTAAAAATAAAGAAGGTAAAGTCGCTT
This sequence comes from uncultured bacterium, assembly GCA_900313115.1. Classification (GTDB taxonomy): domain Bacteria; phylum Cyanobacteriota; class Vampirovibrionia; order Gastranaerophilales; family Gastranaerophilaceae; genus UBA2883. Next base: position 1,001 of record OMPX01000147.1, on the reverse strand, counting down.
CAAAAACTCCTGTTGCAGTCGGAGGTGGATATAGCCAAAATTCTGAGGTTATTAAAATTGATGCTTGCGGACTACAATGTCCGGGGCCGATTATGAAGGTATCTAATGCTCTAAATAACGCAAATAATGGTGATATCTTTGAAGTAACTTCAACAGACAGAGGATTTAAGTCCGACATCGGTGCTTGGTGTGAAAGTACAGGAAATACTTTGCTTGATTTAAAACAGGATAAGACAAAAATTATTGCTACAATCTCAAAAGGTAAAGGGGCAAACATGGAAAATAAAGTTATAAATAATGGTAACGGACAAACTATTGTTGTATTCTCAAATGATTTAGATAAAGCTCTTGCATCTTTTATTATAGCAAACGGCGCAAAAGCAAGCGGTAAAGATGTTACAATGTTCTTTACTTTTTGGGGGTTAAACATCTTACGAAAATCAAACGTGTCTGTTAAAAAAGGATTCATTGATAAAATGTTTGGGTTTATGATGCCAAAAGGCGCAGAAAAATTAACCCTTTCTAAAATGAATATGGGCGGAATGGGTTCTGCTATGATGAAATGGGTTATGAAGAATAAGAATATTTCAACCCTGTCTGAACTCATACAACAAGCTCAAGACAGCGGTGTAAAGTTTATTGCCTGCAATATGTCAATGGATGTTATGGGTATAAAAGAAGAAGAACTGATAGACGGAGTTGAAATAAGCGGAGTTGCAAAGTATATTTCAGAAAGCAATAATGCTAACTCAAACCTGTTTATATAAGAAGTTGTTATGAGATTTTTTAAAATAAAACAGACTAGGATTATTTCCTAGTCTGTTTTATGGTGTCGTAAGCGGAATTTTAAAACTTTCCCCTCGCCCATTTTAGGGGAGAGGGTTAGGGTGAGGGGTTATTCATAAGGCGGGACGTCTTGCTGCGCTCGCGTTAAACGGTGGGACTGTCTTGGATTTGCTCCACGCTCACAGAGTTTTGTTTTCGGTACTTCGTACCTGTCA
>OMPX01000146.1 GCA_900313115.1 uncultured bacterium | reverse complement strand
TCTAAAAGACGACTTTCATTGAATGAAACATAACATCTGCGGATTACTCCGAAAGGGTCGGCTTATACTTAAAGACCGACTGCACAAAAATGGGATTAAAACGGATAAAATGAGCTTTAGCTGAGGATTCTGATACTTGACGCCGAATCAGACCACTCATTGTTGCGTTTTAATTCCCAAATAAATAAATAAATAAATTTATTATTTACCCCTAATATTCATTATGTACTACCGCATTATTCTATTTAAGTATCTTTCTTTTATGGCAGTGATGTAAAAATAATGTTAAGTTTTATTAAATACATGTTAAAAATTAATCAATTTTTTATGAACGTAAAACTTTACATGTGTATAAGAGTATAAAAAGATAGAAACACACACGAGGAAAATCTCAAAGCAATTTGAGACGAGGACTTAGAGAAAATTAGAACAGTTTCTTTCTACACACACACTACACTTCACAAATTTTCAGAGCCTTTAGGCTCTTTTTTTTTGCTTGTTTATTAAATTTTATAAAAATAATTTGCATTTTTGACTTTTATAAAAAAATCACTAAAATATAAAGTGTAAGAAGAGCAGGTTAGAATATGAAAATGTTAGAAAAATTAAAAGAATTAGAACAACAGTACATGTTTTTGCGTTGGGTATCAGGTAATGAATACGGAAAACTTGATTATGTCGGAGATGATTTCATTGAGTTTAGTGTTATTGATGTTGATACGATGGAATATCGTGAAACCTTGTTAATCAATTCCCAACTTGTTTTGGAAGTGGCGATTGGTGGAGCAGATGTTTCTAGAGTCGTTGCTGAAATTTCTTCTCAGTTAACCTTTGGGGAATAAATAATTACATTTATTCAAAATTTGTAACAAAATAACAAATATCTTTTTTATGCGCATTATATAGTTAGTGTAAAAAGATAAGGTTTTTTGTATGCAAGTAAATGGGTTATATATTTTTCAGAGTAAAATGGGCAGTAATAATATTAATAATAACAATATGCACAAAAACAGGCAAATTGGTGTGTTTGGTTTAAAGATGTCAGAAGCTATAAAATCGGATACTGTATCCTTTACATCTAATGTAAAGTATTCATCTGCAGAGAAATTAACTAATTATGCAGTAAAAATTTTAGAAGAAAACGGATTAAAAGAAAATCAGAAAGTACACATAACAGGTAATTCAAAATATTTACCCCTTATGAATGCTCTATCGGCAGAAGCATATAAAAAAGGTTCAGGCCTTGTTAGTTATAGAGTTATAGAGCCTGAAATGGAAGCTTTAAAAAAGAAATATAATATATTTGAAACCTTTGATTTTGAGAAAAAGGAAATAAATGATTTAAAAGAGTCCAAAGCATTGTTTATAAATCTTGATGACGATGTTAACCATTATCAAAAGGCTAAATTGTCAAAATCTGAAATAAAAACCGAGCTTGATAAGGTTAGAACCGTTGTCCCTAAAAGCGTTCAAAAATTGTTCTTAATTAGTCCAAAAGAAATATTAAAAGATGCTTTAGATATGCATAAGGGACAACCGCTGGCAATTCGTTGTGAAAGAGAACATCTGCCAATGGTTGAAAAACTTGTTGATTGGGCATATTCAAAAAATGACACAAGGTTAGTTAATGTTGCTATTGCAGATGATAACCGTGTAAATATGCTAAAATATGCAAAAAAAAGTGTTCTTGAAGAAGTTCCAAATGTTTCAAGAGATATGGAACAAGAGTTTTATGATAAAGATGTAGCTTATTTGGTGTTGGATGGAGCTGATCCAAAGCGATTGGACGGTATCCCATCAGATAGAATAGTTAAAAATAATAAAGCAAGAAATACAGCGCTCGCAGAAATATATGATAAAACTATAAGTAATGTTCCCTGGCTTGTGTATTATGCTCCAACGACAAAGTCTTGTGCGAGTGTGTATCCTGAATATAAAAATCCTATCGACGCATTAAAACATGCCTACAAAGATGCTAATAAAATAAACAGAATAGGTCATCTGTCAGAACACGTTGAACAATTAAATTATCGTGCTAAGAAAATGAATGAGCTGATAGATAACGGATATAGAACACTGCATTATGTCAGTGTTGATGCGAAAACAAAATTGCCTGACGGTAAAACTGATTTTCAAATTACAATGTCGCCAAAATCAGTATTTAATGCAGCAAGAATGAAAATGGATAAATATGGGCATGAACCGTTGGTTAATATCCCGACAGAAGAAGTTTTTACAGCTCCGCAGGCTGATACGGCTCAGGGTGTTATTTCCGCTACAATGCCTTTAACATTGAATGGAAAAATAGTAGATGGTATTAGATTTAGATTTGATAAAGGTAAGATAGTTGAGGTTAAGGCTGATACTAATGAAGAAATGCTAAAATCTCATATTAAATCTTTTGAAAATGCTGATAGATTGGGTGAAGTTGCTATCGTTGCAGGCTCTCCAATTGCCAAAACAGGCAGGTTGTTCAATTCTACGCTTTTAGATGAAAATGCGGCTTGTCATTTAGCAATCGGTAATGCATATCCTGATACTGTTAAAGGGGCTGTGGAAATAGAAGATTATAATAAAATGAAACAGTATCTGAAAGATTTGAATATAAACTCTTCGGCAACTCATAATGATTTTATGGTTGGCGGCGTTGGGGTTAATATTTCTGCTATCAATGACGAAACCGGTGACATAATTGAAGTCATTAAAAATGATAAATTTCTTTTATAGAGTTTTGTATATTATTAGTTTTAGCAAAAAATATTTTTAGTGGTTTTAATGCCAATATGAGTATCAATTTTACAGCAAGATTAGTTGACAGCCCCAAAATCCAGCAAAGAAAGTCTTTGTTTAAATATGATGCACAAAATGCATCTATTGTTGAGCTTGATCTTAAGAACAAGTCTGATATGATAGCCTTAAACAAAGCGTCAACGTCCTGGATGGAGAATGGTGGTAAATATGCAAGTAGTATATTTTTTGAAGCTGCATATTCAGGTTCAGACAAATTTTATAGGAAACAGAATCATTTTTATGCTTTAACAACTCAAAATCAGAATTTTCAAGAGTTAAAACCTGAAAATATTTTAGGTTTGATGATGTTTCAAGAAGTAAAAGGTGCTCCGAATGAGATTAGTTTGTTGGAGGTTAATCCTAAGACAAGTATGTCTTGCAGTTTCTTCCGTAAATATAAACAGGTCGGGAAAAAACTTGTGGAATTTGTTCAAGAGAATTTTTTTCAAAAAGATATTCAGGTATGGGCTGATTATTATGCAATAAATTTTTATAAAAAATCAGGATTCAAAAAAAATTCAAAAGAACCATGTGATTTATTGTGGAAGGCGGTAAAATGAGTCAAATAAACTTTACTGCCAATTTCATCAAGCACACAAACGTACAAAAACGATATTATCCTGATTCATATTATAACAAGGAAGCTTCTATCGTTGAATTGGACAAAAATGATGCGAATGATGTGGATACTTTGTATAAAACCTCTGTTTCTTGGACGCAAAATGGGGCAAGATTTGCTTCAGAAATTTTCCATGAAGCCGTAAAAGGGTATGAGTATGATGATATAGTAAAAGAACATTATTATGCTGTTACGGAACAAAATAATAATTATGATAAACTTGAACCTGATAAAATTCTCGGTATGATGTTATTTTCTGAATCAAAGTATAATGAAAACGAAATTAATTGGTTTCAGGTAAAACCTAATTCTAATTTTGTTAATTCTCGTGACAGAGCATATAAACACGTTGGGAAAGCATTAATTAATCTATTAAAGGAAAAACATTCGGATAAAACGATATATGTAAAATCGTCAGCCGCTGCCGTAGATTTTTACAAATCTCAGGGCTTTGAAAATAATGGTATGGAACCATCATCTTGTTTGTATTTGAATGCATAATCCAATTTGCTTTTAATATTTTTATGTTTACGTTACAATGATTCCATAGTATAGAGAGAAAATGATTCTGTTTAATACAGTTATGAAGGAGGCAAAATGGATCAAATTCAAGTAACATCAGAGATTGCCGAAAAATGCTGTGTACATCGCGGCGTTAAAGGATCTCCTGCTCCAATTCCTCAAGAAGGACTATGGACTAAATGTAAAGAAATAAAAGATATTTCAGGTTTAACTCACGGTTGTGGTTGCTGTGCACCTCAACAAGGTACTTGTAAATTAACTTTGAATGTAAAAGAAGGTATTATTCAAGAAGCTTTGGTTGAAACTATCGGTTGTTCAGGCATGACTCACTCTGCAGCTATGGCAGGTGAAATTCTTCCGGGCAAAACAATCTTAGAAGCATTAAATACTGACCTTGTTTGTGACGCTATCAACGTTGCAATGAGAGAATTATTCTTGCAAATCGTTTACGGAAGAACTCAAACAGCGTTCTCTGAAAACGGTCTTCCTGTTGGTGCAGGGCTTGAAGACTTAGGTAAAGGTTTATGCTCAATGTGTGGTACTATCCACTCTACTAAGCAAAAAGGGGTAAGATACCTTAACCTTACTGAAGGTTATATCTTGAAACTTGGTCTTGATAAGAATGACGAAGTTATCGGTTATCAATTCATTAACTTAGGCAAGTTCATGGATGCGGTTAAAGCAGGTACTGACTATAAAGAAGCATTCGAAAAGAATGTTGGTACTTATGGCAGATTTGCTGATGCTGTTAAGTACATCGATCCTCGTCAGGAGTAGACAAAAACAGAAGGAAAATTGGATTTTTATTAAATTGAAAATTGAAAATTGAAAATTGAAAATATCTTAGTCAGCAAGCTGACAAAATTTTTAATATAAATGGTGCATAGCACCATAAAATAATTTTCCATTTTCCATTATCCATTTTCCATTATTGTAAAAGTAATAGAAAAGAAAAAGGGAAAATAAAAATGGCAAAATTTGAAGGACAAGACAGACGTGAGGCTACTTTGGCTAAAGTTCTTCCTGAATACGGATTCAGTTCTTTAGACGAAGCAAGAGATTTATGTTTGTCAAAAGGTATAGATGTTGATGCTATTGTAAAAGGCATTCAACCAATCGCTTTCGATAACGCATCTTGGGCATATACTTTAGGTTGCGCTATCGCT
>OMPX01000143.1 GCA_900313115.1 uncultured bacterium | reverse complement strand
ATATCTGCATACTCAACTTCTGCTTCTGCAAGCGCAGTTTCACAAGATGCACACCAATAAACAGGTTTTAAACCTTTTTCAATATAACCTTTTTTATACATCTCGCCAAATACTCTGACTTGCTCAGCTTCATATTCAGGATTGATTGTAAGATAAGGATTTTCCCAATTACCTAATACACCTAATCTCTTAAATTCATTTTCCTGACCTTTTAAATTTTTATGAGCAAACTCTCTGCACTTAGCTCTTAATTCTGTTTCAGTAATTGCGTGGCGACCGCCTTTAATATTTTTAACCACAGCATTTTCAATTGGCAAACCGTGCCCGTCATATCCCGGAACATAAGGAGCATAATAACCTCTTTGAGATTTATACTTGATTAAAATATCCTTCAAAATTTTGTTTAGGGCTGTACCTACGTGAATTTTTTCAGAACTTAAATACGGAGGTCCGTCATGCAGCACATAAGAATTTGCCTTATTTTTTTGTTCAATTATTTTATTATAAATATCATTCTCTTCCCAAAATTTTTGAATTTCCAACTCTCTTACAGTAGCATTTGCTCTCATAGCAAGTGTTGTCTGCGGAAGATTTAATGTCTTTTTGTATTCAACTTTTTCGTCTATTGTCATTTTTTTATTCCTTATTTACTATATATTTTAATTTTCGGTATCATCAAGATACGGCTTACTTTCTAATTTTTCAGCACTTGATGCGATATATTCATTCATTTTATTATAATCAAATTCATTTTCCCAACGAGCGATAACAACCGTAGCAACACAGTTTCCAATCAAGTTTACGGTTGTTCGTCCCATATCTAACAACTGATCAATGCCCAACAAAATTGCAACACCGATAATCGGGATATGAAAACTCGTTAATGTTCCTGCCAAAACAATTAAGGCAACTCTTGGAACACCTGCAATACCTTTACTTGTAACCATGAGTGCAAACATAATGATTAATTGTTGTTCTATTGATAAATTAATCCCTGCAATTTGCGCACAAAAGATAATCGCAATAGCAAGGTATAATGTGCTGCCGTCAAGATTGAACGTATATCCGGTCGGCATTACAAACCCCACGATTGATTTTGGCACACCAAACTTTTCCATAATTTCCATCGCTTTAGGAAGTGCTGCCTCAGAACTCGCTGTTGTAAATGCCAATAATGCAGGTTCTTCAATAGCTTGTATCAATGATTTCAATGATATACCAACGATTTTACAAGCAGCAAACAAAACTAAAACAACAAATATAAACAATGCAAAATATAATGAGAATATTATCTTTGCATAATTCTTCAACACAACTATACCATTTGAACCAACGGTATATGAAATAGCCCCAAATATACCAATCGGAGCGAACAACATTACAAATTCCGTGAATTTAAACATTATCTGACAAACGGAATTTAACAAGTCCATAACAGGCTTTGCTTTTTTCCCGATTGTGCATATCGCTAAAGCGAAAAATATCGAAAAAACAACAATCTGTAATAAATTACCCTCAGCCATTGATTGAACTACACTTGTTGGAAACAAATTAGTAAAAAACTCACTAAATGAATTATGAACTAATGATGAAGAAACTTGTGATATTTCATCTAATTGAGGCAAACTTGCAGGATGATTTGTCCCAAATCCGGGATTAGTAAAATTAGCAACCCCCAAACCTATAAACAAAGCTATTGTAGTAACGATTTCAAAATATAATATCGTTTTAACACCAACTCTCCCAACCTTTTTTACATCACCATGACCTGCTATTCCAACAACTAAGGTTGAAAAAAGCAATGGAGCTATAATCATTTTTACCATTCGCAAAAATATTGTTGCAAGAGGATGCATTCTGACAGCAAAATCAGGTGCAATAGCACCGACTAAAATACCTGCAACTAATGCTATAAATATCCATAATGTTAAAAACGAATTTCTCAAGATATATCCCTCTTTTAAACAATTATATCGTAAAAATAATGGTATTCAAGGGCATTTTATTAAATGATATAAGGTCATGACAATAAGAGAATACTTTTCAACTTGTAATACGTGTTAAAAAGAAACTGTGTGCTAGAAAGTGTAAAAAATTATTTTATATACTAAAAAGAGGGTGCTCTGTGTTTAAAGCATCCTCTTTTTGTTAGTTATATTATCTTATGCGAAGATTTTGAATGTTTTGCTGATATTGTCATCTCTTACTTTTTTTAGTGATTCTAGTTCTGTATTGATAACTTCTTGTTCAGTTTCTAATTTTTGCATTCTTGCATCAACTTTCTTTTCTTTAGATTGAATTAAAGATTTAGCTTCTTCATATTCGGATAATGCTTGGTTTTCTGCATTTGAATCGTGGATTTGATAAATCTTTGTAACTGTTTGAGCTAATTTAGTTGTGTATGTAAAACCGTTTTGGTTAACTTTATCTCTGCAAGTTGTTACGAAGAAGTTATTATTTTCAAGTTTTGCATTTAAGTAATCTTTGTTTGAAACATTGTTATCTTGAACCCAGCCGCATTGAGAAATTCTTGAGAAGATTGCATCGTAGTAATCCATTAACTTCATTTCTTTTGCTGAGTAGAATCTTTCAGCTTCTTCTTTGGCATCTTCGATAGCTTGTTCTGCATCTTTGACATCTTTGATTAACTTTTGTTCAAAAACTTCATTTTTGGTGACATAAAGCGATACTGTTGATGCATAGGTTGAACCAGAACCTTGTTTTATTGTTATGCCTTCGTAAGAGTCTGTTTGGATAGTTTGAGCTCTTTGAGGTTTACCAACATCGTTTCCTGCAGCATTTTTATATGTATATGTGGCATTACCATTTTGGTCAATTACTTCTTTTACATATCTAAACGTTTTTCCGCCGTATGTTTGATCAGAGTTAAAGTAATATTCATTTGTTGTTGTTTTTGCTGTTTCATTACAAGTTTGAATATAATAGCCATTTGCAAAATTATACTTTGCGTATGATATTTTATTTTCTGTATATGTTGTACCGTTTTCTGTGCCGGACGCCTCAAATTCGTAAAATGATTTACCACTTTTATATCTTTGAGTATCCAAACTATTTACAATAGCACTATTTTTGTTAGTATTGTGTGGATTAGTATCAGTTGGATAATATATAGTTGTTGCACCAGTAACAGGATCAGTTACACTATATTTCCAAGCATATCCGGTTACCTCTCCATCGGCATTATAGAATGTGTCATAGTTACTTAATATTTGCCAATCTCTGCTTGTATCACGGGTTGTACCATTTGCATTATATACACCCGCGCTGCTTTCGTAAGGAAGACCTAATGCTTTTGCATTTGTATCTATAAAGGAATTGTCGTTAACATATGTCGTAGCAGAATTACTACTTACTGCACCGGGATCCTCAAATAAATTTATACCATTTCTATGAGCTCTCATATAAATTTCATAATATGACAGATATACTTTTTCTACGTTTGCTAAGTTGAAAGCATACCCTGTGTTCCCATCATGGAAAACATCAGTCATTAAATCTCCACTGGTAGAAAATAAATTAAATCCACCCCAAGCCCATTGTCCGCCGACAGCAGCAGTTACAACACCTGCAATCGCAGTACCAAGAGAAGCAAAGAATCTTCCTAATTTTTGGTACCAGTGAAAACTTCTTACACTTGAAACAAGCCCGTCATAGTTATCTCTAATGCCGGCATTTTGGTCAGCAACTTCTGCAGCCTTTGAAGCAGTACCACCACCACTGTGGTTACATGTTCTATTTACTTGTTGAACAACACGATTTGCTACCAAACTATTAAAAAATTCTGTAGTTCTTTTCATTGCAAATATTCTTGCTGCTGTACAAACATCTGTTTCAACCAAGTTGCCACTATCATCTCTATAAGTTGTCATTTCAGGGATATTAGCAGATGATTGCCAAGTTGCACCGGTTGTAGTATTAATGTCATCTCCTGCTTCTGTAAAGGCGTTATGGAATGTTTCCATGAAAGCTAATATATCTCCACCGGGGCTACCACTGGCATCAACCCATAAACCCTCATTCCAGACCCCGCCAAATGTGTTAATATCGCTATTATTAGAAGTTCTATCACCTGCTGCAATGGGTCTGACTCCTGAGTGTCCAAAATATGCTGCTGTACTTGTATTGCCTGCATCTACATTAGAGTTCATCATTAATATTGATGGGACAACGTGATCTACAGATCTGCCACTGGTAGATGTAAATGTTAAAGTGGTGTCACCGGAATTGACATTGAAATAATGTAATGAATTACACCAATTATCATATTCTGTCAAGGCATATTGTGCTAAGACTAAATTGCCCATCAAACTTCCGCCAACCCATTTATCATTTTGAATTTTACCAAAATATTTATTATAAACATCAAAATTTTCACCGGCAAGTGATATTCCACCCGTAACTTTTGATGGATCTATTAGATATACATCTGTAGCGAGTCGTTCACGAGAATGAGAAGAATTTTGACCTTCTGCTGCATTTACAAATCCTTGCAATAATTTAGTATAATCACCAAACTCGTATGCAGTTTCATCGCCATAAACTTTATTCAGCAAACCGGAAAATGCTACTGATGTGTTTTCTGATACAAGACCAAGTTCTTGGAAGATTTGGTATCTTAAACCATCTTGGTAGCCATAATTCATAGTGTTTTCAGGAATTGTGTATGAACCAACATTTGAAGTGCCTGAAATAACGCCGCCATCAGAAGAAACAACACCAACTTTACCTTCTTTAGAGCCGTCTTCTACAGGTGTGCTTGTAATCCATTTTGCTATGTTTGCATAGCTGATAACATCATTTTTAGAGCCATCCCAAGAATCACCATAAACAGCTCTGTAGTATGCTTCATTTTGAATAGTACCTGATGTTCCATTTGTACCGTCAAATTCTAAATAAAGAGAATCACCGTTTGAATCAACGATTTTACCTGTTAAGTTATTTAAATTATCAACAACAACAGCTCCGCCTCTTGTAGATACAATACATGGAGATTCTGTATTGATATCATTCGGTTTCATCATAAGACCGTAGCTAAGATTGTTGTAAGTAGCACCACTGTCATTAGACCATTTTAGAACATTTTGGTTTAATGCATTAGTGTAGTTTCGTGCTACTCTGTTCATGTCGCGAGAAAGTGACATCTTTCTGTTAGAAAGAGTAGATAATTCTCTGCCAATATCGTGTTTACGATGTTGGAGAGATAAAAATCT
>OMPX01000168.1 GCA_900313115.1 uncultured bacterium | reverse complement strand
ACGAAACGGAGCCGTCTCCGTGTTAAACTTAAGAATACAAATTATGCGCCTATAGCTCAGTAGGATAGAGCGGTGGTTTCCTAAACCGCGTCTGCCGTGAGTTCGACTCTCACTAGGCGTATTTTTTTATTAAAATCCTGTTCTGATTGCATTTTTTCCAAATCGTTTTTCAATATTATCAATACATTTACTTAAATTTTCTTCTTTTGAATCCCCTGTATCGAATAAAGAAAGTTGTTCTCCGCCATAAGAAATATTTTCTAATACAATTCCTGTTCCTCTATACAAAACACCTTCCTGATATAGTTTCGGTAATAATTCATTCACCACTTTCTGAACGGTTAACTCAAAATCCGTTGGCTTGACCAAAACTTTTTTATCATAGAAGGAAACAAAATCTTTTCTTTTCAAAACAAGTCCGACAACCTTACACTTGCCGTTATGATATCTCAACCTTGAACAAGCTGAGTGAATATGTCTTGATATTTCCATTTTAATAATATGTAAATCATCCGAAAAAGTTCCTTCTCCAATAACAGAAGTGCTTTGTATAGACTTTGGCGGTTCATACTTACTGCTTACTTTTGAGACACATTCCCCCATAAGTTCGTGCCTTAATTCAACACCATTTATACCGAGTTTTGATTTTAACCAAGAATCACCTTTTGATACAAACTCTTCAGCCGTTAATATTCCTTCTCTTTTCATAGTAAGCGAATTTGCTCGCCCTATTCCGCACACTTCATCAATATCTGTATGAGTTAAAACGGCATTTATATTATGTTTTCCTATTTTAAAAAAACCGCCTGTTTTTTTTGCTTTATCACTTGCCAGTTTTGCGAGCATTTTTGAATGGCTAAGCCCAATTGAAACAGGAATCCCTGTTTTTTTCATAATAACTTCACGAATCATTTTAACTATTTCGGAATAAGTTTTATTAAACAATCTTTGAGTTCCTGTCAAATCAACATAAGCTTCATCAACAGATACTATTTCTACGTCAGGGCTAAAATCAGTCAAACACGCCATAACTTGTTTGGAATATCTGTGATATTTATCGTGGTCTGCACAAACATAATTTGCGTTTGGAAATTCTTTTTTTGCCATGAACAAGGGCATTCCCATACGAATTCCCATTTGTTTTGCTTCTTTTGAACGGGATATCACACAACCGTTTGGACCGGAGACAACACAAGTCGGCGAATTTTTTAATTTTGGGTCATCAACCTGTTCACAGGAAACAAAAAATGAATCACAATCAACTAAAGCTATGTATCGTGTTTTCATATTAATATTATCGTTTATGTTTTCTGATTTTTCCAAAATAGATCCTACAAAATTTTTACTGTGTATACTATTGTATCAGATTTTTATAAATTTGTTATATAAACTACAATTCGGTTCTGTTTTCATTTATGCTAAAATATAAACAGGATATGAAAGACAAGATTTTAACACTAATCGTTATACTTATAATAGCACTGTTAAGTGCTTGTTTTGTGTATACAAAATTATCCGAGAACAAAGATTTAAGAGAATATTCAATAGCTTTAAAAGAATACAATGCTGAAAATTACCAAAAATCATATCGTCATTTTGGAAAGATATCGATGTTTTCAAGCATAAAGACACCTGCACTATTCAGACAGGCAAGATGTGCAACACTGATTGGCGATGTGCGTGGTGCAAAACGAAATTACAACTTACTTCTATTTTTATATCCGCATTCTCAACTATATGTTGTGAGTGAATATAACTTAGCAATGCTTTTATATGAAATGGGAGATAACGCTGCACGCAAACATTTTGTTCATATTATAAAATATTATCCTGATACAGATTATGCTTTGGCATCAGAATACTATGTTGCAAGTATTGATACAAACTCAGCCGAAAAATCCAAAATATATTGGAGAAGAACTGACCTTAAACATAAAGCTTTAAACCATTTTATACGATACGTAAAACTATCTCCTGACGGAAGATTTGTTCAAAGTTCAATTAATAAAATAGGTAAACTTGGAATTGCCATATCTGATGAAGACAGTCTTGCGCTTGCCGACTCATACTTTATCAGAGGATTATATAATGATGCTACTCCGTTTTATTCGGAATCCCCAATTCGTCTGGCTTGGGCAAAATATGCAAAAAATGAATTTAAAAGAGGAAATTACCCGACTGCCAAATCACTTACTGAAAACGGTTTAAAATACTATTCGTCCTCTATTGAAAAACAAGATATGTATGATGCAATAGACGAATATATAAAACTTTCCGATGACAAATTATCAACCGTTAATTATTTACTGAATAAATATCCAAAAACAAAAGGTATTGATTATCTTCTGTTTTTAAAAGCAAAATATTCTGATGAAAATACAAAATATACTATTTATGAAAAACTTTATGACAAATATCCAAACAGTAGTTTTTCAGCTGAAGCTTTATATAATACTTTTTATTATCAAATAAATAAAAAAGATTATTCAAAAGCAATAAAATTAGGACAAAAACATATTTCTCATTTTAAAAAATCAGATACAGCACCCGCTGTTCTGTTTTGGATGGGAAAAATTTATGAAAGAAAAAATAATCATCAACTTTCAAAAAGTTATTATAAAAGTGTAATTTCAAGATATCCTGAAAGTTATTACAGTTATCGAGCTTATACCAAACTACATAAAAATCAGGAACTATTTTTGGAAACAAATGTAAAACAAAAACCAATAGAATTTCCAAGTTCGGACAAACACGCACAAGATATGGCGACAAAACTTATAGAACTTGGTGATTATGATTTTGTATCAGAGTTATATAAAAATGACGATTTTGTAAAAAGTTGGATTGCATACAAACGTGGAAAGCACGTACAATCAGTAATCTATGCTCAGGCAGCAATGAAAGATTTATATCCTAAACCAAAATTTGATGATCCAAAATGGAGATTAGTATACCCCCTTCATTATTTTCAATATATAGACAAATACAAAGGCAATCAGGATCCTCTTATGATTTTATCAATAATCAGAGAAGAAAGCCACTTTGATTCCTCAATAGTCAGCCCTGTCGGAGCAGTAGGTTTAATGCAGCTAATGCCTGCAACAGCAAATGAAATAGCTTCTATCAACGGGATAAGCAATAATTTAACCAATCCTGAAACAAATATTAGATTGGGAAGCTTATATTTTACTAAAATGAAAACTTCACTATGGGACAAAGATGCCTACGCAATAATGGCATACAACGGCGGTTGGTTTAGTGTTGTTAATTGGAAAAAGAATTT
>OMPX01000198.1 GCA_900313115.1 uncultured bacterium | reverse complement strand
TGAATAATTTAACAAACTATGCGAAAGAATTACGAAAAAATCAAACACCACAAGAACAAAAGCTATGGAATATATTAAGAAACAGAAGATATAAAAACTTATGTTTCAAACGTCAATATATAATCGGAAACTATATTGTTGATTTTGTTTGTAGAGAAAAGAAGCTGATTATTGAGCTTGACGGAGGACAACACAACAAAACCCCAAATATTGAGTACGATAATATAAGAACAAAATACCTTGAAGAACAAGGATATAGAGTCTTAAGATTTTGGAATAACGAAATTGATGAGAATATAGACGGAGTTTTTTCAAAAATTGATGAAACTTTGCAATAATCATCTCACCCAAATTTCTAAATTCGCAAGCTCATTAAGAAATTTTACCCTCTCTGTCCAAAGAGGGTAATTCAGTAGACCTCGTGGCAATCTTCATCAATTTCAACGATAATACTTAGGAGTCGTAATCATTGGTACTGAAAATTGCAACCTGCTTCTGTATAAATTTATAAAAAAACTATTACAAAGGGTTGTATTTTTCTAAACATAGTTTATAATATTAGTGTAGGGAGGAGTTCCGGCAAGAACTCCTGGACAGTTCCCTACATTCTTTCAGAAATAAAAATAAGAATGTGTCCTAGTACGAATAGGGCACATTTTATTATTTCTAATAAATGTTTTTTCATAAACTCCCTCCTTTCCTACACCGTGGACAGTTGAATGTTTGCTGTGCGTATAAGGAAGAAGTTACGAGGAACTTCCCTACAAAAAATATATTAACATATTTTCAAAAATAATGGAATATGTCACAGGCATTGCGCAATCTTCGACAACTTCAACCACCGCTTGGGCAAACCAAAACGAATGTACCATCTCCAACGGGGAGGGTGCCTGAAAGGCGGGTGGGGGTTGCTAATAACTACCCCCCAATCCAAACACTATGTCGCTACACAGTACCGACCAAGTGTTTACCCCAAAAATATTTACCCCCAAGTATTTACCCCCCCCCAAATATTTACCCCCATATATTTACCCCTGTAAAAAACTGGACTTATACCACTGACTTATTATATTATATATATTATGAAGAAATTTTTTCGACATACTCTTAAATTATTGGTTATATTAGGTTTGGTTTTTATGCTTGTATTCAAGCAAGATTGGATTCAGGTACATATAATCAACCGTTGCGAGGGAATGTTTTTAGTTTACAAAGGGGACAGAGCACTTAGAAAAAACAAACTCTCTTATGCAATTGAATACTACAACAGAGGATTAAATCTTTATCCAAAACACTTTACTGCTTGGTATAATTTAGGAAATTTATATGTCGTATACGAAGACTATTATGCTGCCGTTGATGCCTACACGGAAGCAATAAAACACAACCCTAAATACGTTTGTGCAAGAATGAATCTTGGGATTATTCAATCAGAAAAACTCGGCAACTTTGATGCTGCAATCGAACAATATAACAAAATCATCACGACAAAATATCATATTTGGGCAATACCTATCGTATTCAGCACAAAAAGAAGCTCAAAAGTAAACAGAGGTCTGGCATACTACAATATGGGACGAGCCTACAGGCAAAAAGCTCTGTATTTAAGAGATGATGAAAGACAATTGACCACCCCTCTCTTGCTGAAATCTGCTGACGCTTACGAAAAAGCTTGTAAAATATTAAAGAAAAATTCTGATGCAAGATATAATCTTGCGCTTGATTATCATTTATTGGGTAACTATCGTGATGCCGGTAAAAATTATTGCAAAGCAATTGAGCTTGCTCCGATGAACTACGAAGCGCATTATAATTTAGCTATACTTCTTCGAAGAATGAAACGATTTAAAGACTCACTGGAAGAACTCGAAAAAGCATCCCTGCTAATTTCAACTTCAGGGACTTCCGCAAATGCTGATTATATCTTCGGAATTTTATCCGATGTATCCCATTCATATATTGATTTTAAGTCCGATCCGAGATATGCCGCAATGGCTGATAAAGATAATCAAGATGTAGATCCTGATAAAAAGAAAAAGAAAAAGAAAAAACATCATGAAGAAGAAGATGTTGAATCATATATCAGCGAGGACGGCAAAGTCAGACCATCTGACGATTTGGATAAAAATATGATGCGTGATATGAGCAGATGTGCAGGATATGCATACTTTAGGAATGAAAGTAATGAATACTAATGATAATTTTATGCTCTATAAAATATTTAATTTAATCTGCAATTGTGACAATATAGAAAATCTTGCAGAAGATTTAAAACCGATATTTTCCGATAAATATGATTTGTCCGAAATAAATATTTTATACTATGACGAAAACATAAAAAAACTAAAAACTGTTATTAAAAATTTTGAACCCGCTCAAGATTATTATTCAAAAGAAAAAATGGATATCTTAAATAATATTTTTAACAAGCTTAATTTATCAAATTTTGTTATAAATGATGATATTGATTTACCTGATGATATTTTTGATAATGGTTCTGTTATTGCAAAATCTCTAAATCTACCTCTCAAATATGAAAACAAAACAGTTGGTTTTCTGAGGTTAAAATTCAGAAATAAAATAGAACTTAAACAAGAAGATTTAAAACTATTTGAAATTTTTAGTTTTAATCTTTCACTAAAAGTTATAAATATTATTCTTTCAAAACAAATTCAGGTAAACTCTGATTTTTATAAATCAATGAAAGATATTGCAAAAATTATTGAAACTCAATACGACTTTCAATATATTATTCCGCTAATAGGAGAAATGATTGATAAATTTGTTATGAATCATCTCATCTATATATTTATAAAAAATGAAAATAGCTATAACTTATATTGGCCATCAGCCTGTTGGAACAAAAAAGTATATGAACTGATAGAACAGCTTTCTAATGAAGATGAGTATATAACAACAGAGGATAAAAAAACGGGTGCATTTCCTCTAATCAGCGAAGGCGAAATAATAGGATGCATAGTAGCGCACAGCACAATTGACAAATTAACTGACGAAGAAATTCATTATATTGTTGAGCTTACTAAACAATCCTCAATCACAATTGAACGTGCAAATACATATTCAGAAATACTCCAAAATGCCACAATGGACGCATTGACAGGTCTAAATAACAGACGGCAATTTGAAATAAGGTTATCAGAACAATACTCTATCGCAAACCGTCAGGACACACCTTTATGTGCAATTATGACAGACATTGATTTCTTCAAAAAATTCAATGATACTTATGGGCACGCAATTGGAGATTTGGTGCTTAAACAAACTGCCTCGGTTATAAAAAATGAACTTCGTGAATACGATATTCCATCAAGATATGGCGGAGAAGAATTTTGTATACTTCTTCCTCAAACAAATATTGAAGAGGCTAAAATTGTTGCAGAAAGACTTCGTTCGGCTGTCGAAAATATGGAGCTTGAAATTGAATCCGATAAAACTATTCATGTTACAATAAGTGTAGGCTTAGCTCAGCTTGATATAAAAGATATTGCGGAAGATTTATACATGAAAGCTGATAAAGCTCTCTATGATGCAAAAGAGAGTGGAAGAAACAAAGTAGTTGTTTACAAGAATAAAGGCAGATAAAATGTATTCAAAAACATGTTATTCTATAGAAGATACAAAAAAACTTGCAGAAAAATTTGCCAAAATAACCAAGGAAAAAGGTTGTTTTGTTAATTTGTTCGGCGATATCGGCGCAGGAAAAACTGCCTTTGTAAGACTTGTCGCAGAAGCACTTGATATAAAAGAAAAAGTAACAAGCCCAAGTTTCACAATTTTAAATGAATACCATACAGGAGAAATTCCGATATATCATTTTGATTTATACAGACTTGAAAATGTCGGAATAAAAACAATTACTGACGAACTCAGAGAATATTCGGAAGGTAGATGCCTGACTTTTGTTGAATGGGCTGAGTTCTCTCAAGGTGAAGTACCTTTTGACAGAATAGAAATAAATGTTACCTATGATGACGATGATAACAGATGTTATACATTCACGGCAATAGGTAAAGACAAAGAATATATTATTGATAAAATGAAAGGCGAATAAAATTGTTATTACTTGCATTCGATACTTGTTTAGATAAAACCTATGTTGTATTAAGAACAGAAAATGATATACTTTCTTCTGAAACTATTCATTCAAACGAAAAAAGTTATCATTCAGCATACTTAATTTCAACTATAAAAGAACTGTTGAAGGCAAGTAATAAAACTCCAAAAGATATTACTGCGATTGCTATTAACGTAGGGCCGGGGAGTTTTACTGGAATAAGAGCCTGCACAACTGTTGCACGTGTAATGGCACAGCAATTAAACTGCAAAGCAATCGGGATTTCATCACTTGAAATTTTGTCCAAAGCAAAAAATGATGAATATATTGTTGCGCTTGATGCAAGAAAAAATAAAGCATATCTTTATGACAAAAAACTATATGGCGCAGTTGAGTTAGAAGAAGTTGAAGAAAGAATTAAAGGTAAAAAAGTTATTACGGACGACCGTTTGATTGAGCGTTTCAGAGCTTTTGCAGATGAAGTAATTTCTTATCAACAGGCAGATTTTGAATTAGGCGAAATTTTGTCAGAAATTGCAATAGAAAAACTTAAAACAGAAGAAGGTAATTGGGCAAAAGTTTTACCGCTATATATTCAACCGCCTCCTGTAACAATAAAACAATAATTGTAAATAAACCTTAACAATTTATGGAGAAATTAATCAATTTTTTTTCAAGTATTTACTTAATATATATATAGTATATAAAACTAGGAGCATTTATGAGTATTTCATTAAATACTGATCAATATCATTTGATGACGAAGTTGAATATAACTACGTCAAGAATGCACGATTATGCTGATAGATCAGTAGATGAAATCATTGATGCTGAGGCAGAAAACGGAAATACACTGGCAAAGGATTACGGACGAAAATTATTTGGTAATCCTGACGAGTTGATAGAAACTTTCCAACTTGCTGATCCTACAAACAAGTATAATATTATAAACCAAATGTCAGCAGAACAACGTGAGAAAGTGCTGGAATTACTAGACTCAGAAGATATGGTAATCGGGCTAAACTTCTTCACACAAGAAAAACTTGCGCAGATGCTTGGAAAAGTATCTGTTGCCGAGTCGGCAAGCGTTGCATTGGAGGCATTTCCATTATCCCAAATAATAGCAATGATGCCGGAAGAAGAACTTGAAGGTTTCTTTATGAGTTCAGAAATACCTAAAGAAGCATTCACAGCACAGCTTAGAAACCTCGATCCTGAATTATTAATTCAGATGACCGAAGGTATAACAGGACAAGCGGCTGATCAAAGTGATGCTTCAAAGTTAATTGCACAAATCATGGCTCTGCCTGACAAACAATTTAAAGAAACGATGGCAGCACTTGACCCTGAAATACAACAAAATATTGCATTTCAGATGGCAAGTGAAGACAAGAATGTCTTGTTAAGTTTTAGCGGTCAGTCTTTTAATGATATGGTTTCAGGTCTGCAAAAACCGGATATGGTTAAATCTATGATAGCGCTTGATGCTGATTCATTACAAAGAATGACCAAACAACTGCCTGAAGATTTGTTCTCAATAGTTGCGACACAAGTTGACACAAGACAATTTGCGCAACTATTGATAGACAGATGCCCTGAATTATTAGAAAAATTTACTTCTATGGCTAATGCAAGCACTACGCACTAATATCTGATAAAAAGTCATATAGCATTTCTAATGCCACCTGAGTAAATTTATATTTCATCTTTTTACGATTTAGTTTTGGATTTATTCTAAATTCCTGAACGACTGCTTTATATTTTGATTTTATAGCAACGTAAACCAACCCGACAGGCTTATTCGGACTGCCACCCGTTGGACCTGCAATTCCTGTTGTACATATTACGACATCGGCATTTGTTCTCTCGTGTAATCCAACAGCCATTTCAGCAGCACATTCTTTACTTACTGCTCCAAATTTTTCTAAAGTTTCGGTTGTTACGCCCAATAAACTGTGTTTTACTTCGTTCGAATAAGTAACAAAGTTCAGTTTTGTATATAGAGAACTGCCCGAAACATCTGTTAACCTTGAGCTTAAAAGTCCGCCGGTACACGATTCGGCAGTTGATATTATCATTGAATTATCAAACAATATTTTTGCTATTTTTTGCTCTATAGATTCTTTTTTCTTTCCGAATATATTAAACATATTTATCTTATCTCTTTCTTGATTATATGGGTAAAAACATAACATCATCAATGTATTTCATAAGTAACAATTTGTCAATATATAATTTAGAGGAAATTAATCTTCTGTTATTAGTTCTTTTATTTGCCAAATTGTTACTTCTCGTGTATTATATATCCAAGGGGAGTTATTTATGAGTCTTGCACAATATGTAAATACAGGATATGAAGCACTTTTTGTAGCACTAACCGTACCGTTAATTGCTCAAACAATAAAATTTTCACTTCATCTTATATTTAACAAAAAAATAGATTTCAGATTATTCACTACAACGGGCGGTATGCCTAGTGCTCATTCAGCCTTTGTTGTTGGTTTGGCAACTACTGTCGGACTGATTTGCGGTTTTGAATCTATAGTTTTTGCTATAGCTGTTGTGAATGCTCTTGTTGTCATGTATGATGCTGCAGGTGTAAGAAGAGCAGCAGGGAAACAAGCGGCTTGTCTTAACAGAATCATGGATGACTTCTACAAGCACGAAATACAAGAAATCGGCGGAAAATTAAAAGAATTGTTAGGTCATACACCTTATCAGGTTTTTTGGGGCGCAATTCTTGGTATTGTCTATGCATATTATATGCATAAGTTCTTGCTTATGGAAGCAGGTCTTTAGTAATCTTCTCGTCTTTTTGCAAAATATTCCTGTTCATGACAGCAAGCAGGACATTTCTCAGGTGCAGATTTACCCTTATGAACATATCCGCAATTTAGGCATATCCAGTAATCTTCTTTGTCAGAGTTGAAAACTTTTTCGTTTTTAATGTTACAAAGCAGTTTTTTATATCTTTTTTCGTGTTCAGCCTCGATTTCAGCAACTTCTTCGAATAATTTTGCTATTTCATTAAACCCTTCTTCTTGCGCATCTTGTGCAAATTGAGGGTACATTTCTCTTGCTTCATAACCTTCGGAATCAACTGCTATTTTTAAATTATCCTCAGTTGAGCCTATTTTATTTAATAGTTTAAACCATATTTTTGCGTGTTCTTTTTCATTATTTGCTGTTTCTTCAAAGATTTTTGATATCTGCACATATCCCTCTTTTTTGGCTTTAGAAGAAAAATAGGTGTATTTATTGCGTGCTTCTGATTCTCCTCTGAATGCGTCTTTTAAATTTTGTTCAGTTTTTGTTCCTTTTAAGTTTTTCATAATGAACTCCTTTTTTAGAAGTCTATAACCAAAGAACAAACATGCAAATAGTACAAAAGATACCCGAATGGGGTATCTTTTTTTATTATATAGTTGAAACGAAAACTAATTAATTATTACTTAATAAGATTTTGAGTGTCGCCAGATTTTTGATAGACAACATTTTGTGTTTATTACGCTGCGCTTTTGAAATAGCCATAATTCTGACTATTCTTTGGATTTCATCCAAATCTTTTTGAGATTCAATCTTATAAACATTGTTAATTGGGTCAGCCACAACAGACATCATTGCATTTAATTCTGATTCTTGCATTATAAATTCCTTATCAAAATATCCTATATATTTTAATAAAGTTTTTGTTTTCATGATAATTGCCTTTTTAGTTAAGAAATGTTAAACAAGTTCTTTGTGATAAACATTCAAAAGTTCCTTGTGAAGCTTTATATTATGGACTCTGATGTAATCAACATTGTGCTCAATTGCAAGAGTATTAAGTGCTATTGTAAACAAATCTTTTTTCTCATTAGGCGCATCCGGCATATTTAACAAGCTTTTTCTAGATAATCCGAGCATCACAGGATAACCTAATGAATAAAATTCTTCTATTCTGTTTATAATCCTGAAGTTATCTTCCAATTCTTTATCAAACCCAATCCCCGGATCGACGATAATATCTTCAATGCCAACACTTTTTGCAAATTCAATCTGACGTGCAAGGTCTTTGTACACATCGTCAACAACACTTTTGTATGTAACTTTTTCCATCATGTTCTTTTCGTTGCCGAGAGAGTGTTGTAAAATTAGGCAGCCTTGATATTTTCCTACGGTTTCTGCCATATTTTTATCATATTTAAGCCCTGAAATATCGTTGATAATAGATGCCCCGTTTTTTAAACATTCTTCTGCTACTATGGCGCTTCTTGTATCAATGCTGACGGGTACATTGTATTTGTTTTGTCTTACAAAATCTAAGACAGGAAGAATTTTTTCTAATTGTTTTTCTGCCGATATTGCAGGCGCACCCGGTTTGGTCGATTCTGCTCCGATATCGATAATATCTGCACCATCTGACACAAGTTCTACAAAATGTTCACATGCGCTTTCGTATGAATTATATTTTCCACCGTCAGAAAAAGAGTTTGGTGTGATGTTTAAAATCCCAATCAGTTTTGTTTTATTTTTTTTCTCCGTTAGCTGAGAATTAATTTTTTCTCCTAATTCATTCAGAGAAAATGGCTGATGTTCTAATTTTTTTGATATTTTGGCAAGTTGTGAAAAACTACCTGATAAAATCACATCAGATTGTTCAAATTTTCCTGTTATTACTTCTCTATGTGTTGCGCAGTCAGCTCCTACAGATA
>OMPX01000142.1 GCA_900313115.1 uncultured bacterium | reverse complement strand
TAAAAATCGCCCCCCACCCGTCGTTCTAATAAAATTGTTTCAAGAACGCCGACCTCCCCCTCGGAGAGGTTAAATTTTTCTATTCACTGTTCACTATTCACTGTTTAGCAAACTTCGTTTGCTAAACTATAATTTACCAATAAAAAAGCCGCGGTTTTTCCCGCGGCTTTTTGTATATTATCTAAAAACTAATCAGTAACTTCCTTAAATACCAAAGTACAATTATGACCACCAAATCCAAATGAATTTGATAATGCAGCATGTACTTTATGTTCACGTTTAACATGAGGTACATAATCTAAGTTTGCAACACGTTCATCCTGATTATCAAGATTGATTGTCGGAGGAACAACACCGTCTGTAATAGCTTTAACACAAACAATTGCTTCAACTGCACCTGTTGCACCTAACATGTGACCGTGCATACTTTTTGTTGAGCTTACCAACAAGTTAGGATTCTTCTCTTTGTCGCCAAAAATTTGTTCAATGGCTTTTGATTCAGCAATATCGCCTAAACCTGTACTTGTTCCATGAGGATTGATATAGTCAATATCTTCAGGTTTTAACCCTGCATCCGCAAGAGCAAACTCCATTGATTTTAAAGCACCTTTACCTTCAGGATCAGGAGCAACAATGTCATGGGCATCAGCAGATTGACCATAACCAACGATTTCTGCATAAATTTTTGCACCACGTTTTTTAGCATGTTCATATTCTTCAAGAACTAAAACACCTGCACCTTCACCCATAACAAAACCATCTCTGTCTTTGTCATAAGGTCTTGATGCTCTTGCCGGTTCATCATTACGTTTTGATAATGCACGACATGCCGTAAATGCACCAACACCTAATGTTGTAATTGTAGCTTCACAACCACCGGCAACAACAACATCAGCATCACCCCACTGAATACTTCTAAATGCATCACCTACTGAGTGAGTACCTGTTGCACAAGCAGATGCAACACACTTGTTTAAACCTTTATAACCATGCTTTATTGATACTCTGCCTGATGCGATATCGACAATCAACATAGGGACAGTGAAAGGTGACCCCTTTGTAGGACCTTTTGTCTTCATCGCAATGTGGTTTATTTCAAAGGTTTTGAAACCGCCTGCTGCTGAGCTGACAATAACCCCGATTCTGTATGGATCAATATCAGCTTCGTCAATACCTGAATCTGCAATAGCTTCATCGGCTGCAACCATTGCGAATTGAGTAAATCTGTCCATGCGTTTTGCATCTTTTGGACCTAATAATTCTTCAGGATTAAAATCTTTATTCTTTATCTCACCTGCTATTGTAACAGTATGACCTTCTGTTGAAATGTTTTCAAAAGTTGTAATACCACTTTTACCATTTAACATTGAATTCCAAAAATCTTTTACATTTACGCCGCAAGGTGTAACCGCACCTAAACCCGTAACAACTACTCTTCTTTTATTCATATTTCGTCTTTCTCCTTCTAAAATGAATAATGGAAAATTGAAAATGGAAAATGCATAGCATTATATATTATTTTCAACTTTCCATTACCCATTTTCCATTAAAAAAAGCGAAGGGAAACCCTTCGCTTTTTTATTAAAAATTATTGATGAGCATCAATATAGTTAACAGCGTCTTGTACTGTTTGAATTTTTTCAGCTTCTTCTTCAGGAATTTCGCAACCGAATTCTTCTTCAAAAGCCATTACTAATTCAACTGTATCTAATGAATCAGCACCTAAGTCACCAGAAAAACTAGCTTCTGGAGTAACTAATGCTTCATCAACGCTTAATTGATTAACTACTACTTTTTTTACTTTGTCTAATGTACTCATTTTTAAATCCTCATTTTTCTTATATACTACACTATTCGTATTTACTTTTACATTATACTATAAAAGATTTTTTTTCAAAAAACTTTTACACTACAGTTTTAAGTTTTATTAAATGATTAAGCCACCCGAAACTTCAATTGCTTGACCTGTAACGTAGTCAGTATCAAGTGCTAAGAACTTAACAACCTTAGCAATATCTTCAGGAGTACCAAGTCTTCCCATAGGGATTAACTTCATATATTCATCGGTATTACCTAAATCAGCAGTCATAGCTGTTTGGATAAACCCAGGACATACAGCATTAACTCTGATATTTCTCTTACCAAATTCTTTTGCCAATGTTTTTGTCAAACCGATTAAACCTGCCTTTGATGCAGAATAATTTGCCTGACCTGCGTTGCCGTGTAAACCGACAACTGATGACATGTTAATAATTGAACCTTGTCTTGCTTTCATCATGTGTTTGATAACTGCATGAGTTACATAATATGCACTGCCAAGGTTGATTTTAATAACTCTTTCCCATTGTTCAGCACCCATTTTAACGAACAATCCGTCTTTTGTGATACCTGCATTGTTAAGTAAGATATCAATTTTACCATGCTCTGCTATCATTTTTTCTACTGCTGTATGAACTTGTTCATCATTGGATACGTCGAATTGATAAAACCAAGCATCTACACCTAAACCTTTAATTTCATCTATTGCAGGTTGTGCAGTTGCTG
>OMPX01000221.1 GCA_900313115.1 uncultured bacterium | reverse complement strand
TAAGTGACTAAGTAAATTATTCTTAGTCACTTAGTCACGATTCACTTAGTCACTGTTTAGCAAACTTCGTTTGCTAAACTATAATTTTTCTATGCTAAAATAACAATATGAAAAAAAACTTAGGAGCTTTTGTAATTCCAACGGGAATAGGCGCATCAATCGGCGGTTTTGCAGGAGATGCAAGCTATTGGGCACGCAAATTTTCTGAAAAATTACAGCTGATTGTCAATCCAAATGTTGTCAATGCCGGAGGTTTTTCAGGCATTAATGAAAATATGCTTTATGTTGAAGGTTATACCCTTGATGAATTTTTCAGAGGTAAATGTAATCTGTTGCCAATCAATAAAAAAAACAAAATCGGTGTTATTTTTGATAAATCGATTCCCCAAGGAATACTAAACGTACACATAAACACAATAAATGCGGTAAAAACTATTTATGGTTTAGATATTATCGGATATGATATTACGGATGAAAATGCAGGAGTTGAATTTGAAGTTGATGAAAGCAATATTTCAACAGGTTCTGTACACAACATTACAACTATATTAGAATCAGGCAAAAGACTTATACAAAAAGGAGCAGAAGCACTCGCTATTGTATGCAGGTTTGAAGACGATGATTTTGACGACTATTCAAACGGTATCGGGGTAGACCCCGTAGGAGGTGTTGAAGCAATAATATCTCACTATATTTCAAGAGAATTAAAAATTCCGTGCGCGCATTCTCCTGCATTTGATGATATAACTATTTCTCAAGAAATTGTTGACCCGAGATGCTCATCAGAATATATTACACCGACATATCTTCCATGTATTCTGATTGGTCTGTCCCAAGCACCGCATATAACAAAAACAGAAGGATATAATATCAAAGATTTGAATTGTTTAATAATGCCGCATAATTGCCTAGGCTCAATACCCGTCTTTGAAGCTTTGAAAAATGATATAAAAATATATGCTATAAAAGAAAATAATACTGTTTTGGATATTACAAAAAGCCTGATTGACGACAAAATTATTGAAATAAATACTTATCAGGAATTATATGACAAAATTTAAAAGCCCACTTATTTAAGTGAGCTTTTTATACTAAGGAATTATTATGATTATCCGAAGAAATGATTTGGCTCATTAAACCCCGCATCAGGATGCGTATTTGTCGGTTTTGCGTAGTAAAAATATTCTACATCAGGATTTGGAGTTGTATTTATATCATATATTTTATCAGTATAACTTCTTGCCTGCAAAACCTCAGATGCCTTATTTTTTACTGTTTTTGGTTTTCTTGTGG
Source organism: uncultured bacterium (assembly GCA_900313115.1). Taxonomy (GTDB): domain Bacteria; phylum Cyanobacteriota; class Vampirovibrionia; order Gastranaerophilales; family Gastranaerophilaceae; genus UBA2883. The sequence goes on along the minus strand of OMPX01000221.1, from coordinate 8,836 downwards.
TTGTTTTCTTCGATTTCGCTTTAGTAGTTTTCTTTGGCGCTGCTTTTCTTGTCCTTACGGTTTTCTTTGGAGCAGCCGCTTCTGCAACAGGTGTTTCAACCACTTCTGCCGCCTGTGGTGGTAATTTTATATTCAATTTACCATCACTCATTAATTCTCCAACAGGAGGAAGATTTAATTTTGGTGTTTTGGGGTCTACTACAGGCAAATTAAACTGTCCGTCCGCAATCATCCTTGCCCTGACATCAGCCGGAGATGGCAATCCTAACGGCGTTTTAGGTGTAGGGAGATTGAATTGAGATTCTCCTTTTTCTAAGAATGTTTCAATTGGAGGTAAATTTAATTTTGGCGGTTTGTCAACAACCGCAGGCAAATTAAACTGTCCGTCCGCAATCATCCTTGCTCTGACATCAGCCGGAGATGGTAATGCTAATTGATTATTATAAGTAAATGTCGGCACATCGGCAGGAGGTGGAGTAGGTCCGCCACTTGGAGGTGGAGTAGGTCCGCCGCTTGGAGGTGGAGTAGGTTCACCTGTCGGCGGGACATTTGCTTTTGGCTTAAACCATTTCGCAGTTAATCCCTTTATTCCTTTCCAGCCTGCCCATAATGATAATCCGGCAGTAGCTGTACTTTCACCAATGCCTTCATACGCATCACGTGCATCTTGGTCTGTTTTTGCATTTTTAGCCAAATCAGCGGAGTGGATAAAATTATCCGCAGCTGATATAAGTCCTAAAGTACCTGCTACAGCAAGCCCTGCAACACCCGTAAAACCAATGGCAGCAGCTGCTCCCGCAGTTAGAAGCGTTCTTTTCCAACTAAAGCCATTTTCATCACAGAACATACTTCTTACCAAATTATATGTTCCGCCTTTTGCAAAGGCTTTTAACTTTTCAAAAGTTGAAATATGCCCGTCATTGCGTCCATCATTGCTATAATACATAGAATCTTTTGTCGGCTGTGGGGCTAACTTCGGCGCATTTGGAGTAATTCCGCTTACAGGATTAGGGTACGAATTTACATAGTTGTGTACTTGTTCATAATTCAGCGGATACTGATCTTCCAAGTACATTGACTTGTTCATCGGATCTAATCTCCAAGATTGGTCAGACATAATAATATTCCTCTATCTAAATTCCCATACCTTAATAAAGATTTTTTAGACAGAATTATTGCCTGCATGATAATTTCATGTAAACATTTTGTTACGTTCCGAGAATTAAAGTCCCATCAAGAGTCAAATTAGTTGTATCTTTCAAAGTCGGATAATCTTCTATATTATGGTTATGTACAAATTCTATAGCGGATGAGCGGGCAATTTCTAAAATTTTAGAATCTCTAACGATATCTGAAATCATAAGATCAGGCAAACCGCTTTGTCTTACCCCTAAAAATTCTCCCGGACCTCTGATTTCTAAATCTTTTTCCGCAATAACAAAACCGTCATTTGTTTCAGTCATAACAGATAACCTGTTTCTAACATCTTGAGAAGATGCAGAAGTCGTAAGAATACAATATGACTGCAAATCACATCTGCCGACACGACCTCTCAACTGATGCAATTGAGAAAGTCCAAACCGTTCTGAATTTTCAATCACTATTACTGTTGCATTTGGCACATCAACACCGACTTCAACAACCGTAGTTGCAACAAGAATATCGTATTCTTTATTTTTGAATTTTTCCATCACTTCGTCTTTTTCTGAATTTTTTAATTTACCGTGGAGCAGTCCGATTTTCAAATCACTAAACACGGTCTGCTGCAATCTTTCAGCCTCTTTTGTTGCAGCTTTGGCTGACAAAGTTTCACTTTCATCAATCAGAGGATAAACAATATATGCCTGATGCCCTGCATTAACTTCATCTCGGATAAGCTGATAAATTTGTTTTCTTGGCATATTCATTCTTGTTATAATCGGTTTTCTACCCTTTGGCAGTTCATCAATTATGGTTAAATCCAAATCGCCATTCATAGTGATTGCAAGTGTTCTCGGAATAGGTGTTGCAGTCATTGTAAGAATTTGAGGATTTTCAGCTTTCTTTCTCAAGGATAATCTTTGATTCACTCCAAACCTGTGCTGTTCATCAATAACAACTGCGCCGAGATTATAAAATTCCACGCTTTCCTGAATCAATGCATGAGTACCCACAGCAATATTTATCTGGCCGTTTCTTAAACCCGTTGCAAACTGTTCTCTTACTTTTTTACCTAAACTGCCTAAAAATAGTCCTACACTCAAGCCTAACGGAGTGAGCCAATTTACAAGATTGTTATAATGCTGCTGCGCCAAAATTTCAGTAGGTGCCATAATTGCAGCCTGATAACCGTTCTCAACGGCAGCCAAAAGCATTATGCATGCGACAACGGTTTTTCCGCTGCCGACATCTCCTTGAAGAAGTCTTTGCATAGGCTCTGTTGAGGACATATCGTTTAAGATTTCATTAACTGCACGTTTTTGTGCGCCTGTGAGCTCAAACGGTAAACCTTTTATAAAATTATTCACAAGCCCGTCACGTTTAATACTTAACGGTAACGATTTATTTTCTTCTCTGTTTCTTTCTCTTATTAAAGCTAATTTTAGCTGAACTAAAAACAACTCTTCAAAAATAAGTGAGAATCTTGCTTTTTCTAGCATTTCCATATTTTCAGGGAAATGAATCTGCTCTACTGCATCCTTTTTATCAAGAAGATGGTATTTTTCTCTTAAATAATCAGGAACAACATTAGGAATTGTTTCTTTATATAACTGAATTGCATTATATATAGCTTTTCTTAAAGTTTTTACATTAAGATTTTCGCTCAATGAATAAATAGGCACAATTCTTGCTAAATTCAAATTATCTTTTGTAAGAAAATCTTCAGACATAATAGAATAATTCGTATTTTCAAGCGTATATTTCCCGTCATAAGAATTTATCTTTACTGTTCCTGAAACGATTATGCCTGCACCTGTCGGGAACTGTCGTTTTGTACGTTCAAGAATATATTTAGAACTTTTAGCATAAAAGAAATTAAGATTTATACTTCCCGTAGAATCAGCAATCTTAACCTTCATTACACCCAACCCTTTAGGTGTAACAAAACTGTCAACCGATTTTATATACCCAAAAACAGTAGTCGTCTGACCGTTTTGCAGATTACTGATTAAGGTTCTTTGAGAATAATCAATGTGTTTTCTCGGAAAATAAAACAACAAATCACTTGGAGTAAAGATTCCGAGTTTATTCAACATCACTGCAATTTTTGGCCCAACACCTTTGATATAAGTAACAGAAGAATGAGGATCGGGGATTCCGTCTTTTGGTGCTTCATCAGAAGTTTTGGACATTTCCAATCTCATAACTTTTGCAAAATATTCAATATATTTTTTTCTGTCAGGCATTGATGCAGTTGAGTACAAATCAAAATACTGAAATATAACTTTCCAACGCTCAGGAATAGCGGACTGTTTCATTATTTTTTTTATATGAGATTTCATAAAATCAGAGAAATTTTGTTTTTTCCCTCTGATATTTATATACTTATGCTTTACCTCAACATTGATGGCTTTTTTTATGAGTTCTAAATCTTCCATAAAACCATTATACAATTAAGGAAGACTCTTGTAAAAATAAAAATATTAAACCTTTAAATATGCATTTTCAAACGCAACACAAGGTAGAAAACATAATTAATCCCCGAACACAATGAACGGAAGATTGCGTTCAAGGGCATATTTACGGAGAAATTCTGTTCTATCCTTTACTGATTTTACTTCATCACCCTCCCATATTCCAAACACATTATCTAATGTTGTTTTGTTTAAAAACTCTACAGGATTGCTCAAACTATGCTCATAATCGATACTATATGCAAATACGCCCATTACTTCATTTGGATTTGATATGTACATTTCATTATATGAAAGTTTGCCTTTTCCAGTATTTGAATTTATTGTTGCAAAAACTTTAATCAATTTTTCACGCATTTCTACCGGTTCAATTTCTGACAAAGATTTATCTTTATTATCCTCAACAAATTTTACATTTCAATAAAACGGAATAAGACATTTACCCCTATACCTTTTTAATTCTAACCAATGAGGCGGATAACTTCATACAAATTCAGTTCTTTTTCTTTCCCTCTGATTTTAACATTTGATATTTTTACGGTATCAACAATATTTTTAGCAGATGCATACGTTGATTCACTAATCAACAGGTTAGTTTTATAAGTTTTGTTGTTACCTTCAATTCTGCTTGCAAGATTAACCATATCACCGATAACAGTATATTCCATACGTTTTTCCGAACCGATATTCCCGACAAAAGCTTCGCCTGTATTTATACCAATACCGATTTCAATCTTCGGTTTTCCTTCTTCTAACCATTTTGTCTGCAATTCTTTAACCTTATCAAGCATTTCACAGGCACATCTGACAGCATTTTTAGGGTGATTTTCGTCTTGGATAGGTTCGCCGAAAATTGCCATTACGGCATCCCCGATAAATTTGTTTATTACACCGTTATGACGTGTAACAATCGGCTCAATTTCTGTAAAGTATTCATTTAATATCACTGAAACCTCATCTGCCGACAACTTTTCACTCATAGACGTGAAGCCTCTGATATCCGCAAACAGCACGGTTACATTCGCTTTTTTACCACCCAATTTCAACTCATCGATATTTTGTACAACATTCCGCATAATATCTTCGGATATATATTTTCCCATTGCTGTTTTTATCTTTTCTTTATTTCTATCTTCTAAAATATAGCGATAAGAATATGCAAAAATCATAGTTATAATTATCATAGATATCGGAGTAATTGTGCTAATCGCATATCCATTCCTATACAGCAAAGCGCATATAACAAGATACAAAACAACAATTGATGAAACACCCGATATTGCAACGAACAGATTGAAATTTCTTATAAAAATAAACGCTACAGCCATTAAGAAAATAGTTAAAAATGCGTTTAACCAATTTGGTGTTTCATACATAAAATAATCATTCAAATAATTATCCAAAGCTGTAGCCTGAACATCAAGACCTGAATGATCATGAGAAACAGGAGTCCTTTTAATATCAGACAATCCGGTTGCAGAGGCTCTGACATTCGCACCAATCATTACTATTTTTCCATCAAATTCTTTTGGATTTATTAAAGGTGTTTTTCCTGATTTCAACTCTTTGTAAGAATCCATAATATCAATAGCTGAATATGTTTTGTGAGAATAACCTCCGCCTTGAACATTTGGTTGGTAAAATCTTATTAAAGTATACATGCCTGAATTATCATCAATGAGAGGTATTTGTATTTTAGATTTCACACCGATAATATACTTGTCTGTCACACTTAATGGTTCGTTATCATTTAATAACATATAAGATCTCAGGGCTATAGACGGATATAGTGTACCTTTGTAATTTGTAGCATTCTGAGCAACCGTAACATAACCGTCAGCACCTTTTAGTACCTTTATTGAACCAACATTTGGTATTGCATCAAAATATGGTTTTGGAAACATTACCAAACTTTTCATTGGAAAATCATTGGCATTTACCCTCAAATCCGTCATATCGACAGAAAATTTCTGTTTAAATCTTCTGTCATATTCTTCCCCCTGTTTTTTATTTTCGTAGGCACTTGGGAAATCAATCATCCCAACAACAAGATTCTTAACACGTTTTAGACTATTGAAATATTTTGCATCTGAGACCTTATCTTCTTCATTTATTAACAAAGTATCATGTACCAATAGCTTTGCCTTCGTATATTCAGTAAAATAATCAAATATACCGCAATATAACTCACGTTTCCAAGGCCAACGATGACGTCCGATTGATTTGTCATCAATAACAACAAGAACAATATCACTACTTCCGTGCTTGTATGCAGTAAAGTTTTTTACCATATAATTATACGCTTTTGGCTCAAAAAACGTGTCGGACGCAAGATATGCAAGCCAAAAGAATAATAAGATTGATACAGATATTAACAAAAATTTTAGAAATTTCAAAGAAAGCCTCTATTCACTAATTACTGTTCACTATTCACAATAACTATGATATAATACTCAAGGGAAAAGGACAAATTATGAACAAAAACTTAATAAAAATCTTAGGAGAAGAGAAACTATACCCTATCATCAGACAAAAAGACCCTAACAAAGCAGAAGATATTGCAAATGCTTTAATTGAGGGCGGCATAAAAATTTTAGAAATTAACGTAGAAAATGCAAAGATATATGAAGTTATTTCGAAAATTTCAAAGAAAGCAAATGTTTGCGCAGGAGGTATAATTACTAACTGGCAGGCTAATGCAGCATTTGAAGCCGGTGCATTAATGTTTTCATCTCCAATATTCCAAATTAATATGGTAAAAATTTCAAAAAGTATAGGTGTACCTTTTATTGCAGGTGCAACAACCGCAACAGAGGCATACAATGCGTGGAAAGCAAGAATGCCTTTAATCAAAATTTTCCCGACAACTGCATTAGGCGGTGTTTTGTATATTGAAGATATTCTCAGACAAATGCCGTTTTTAAATGTGATGCCGATGGGAAATATAAAATGTGATGAAATCAAAGATTACATAAAAGCCGGTGCAAAAGCAGTAGGAATTGGGCGAGATTTATGTAGCGGAACTGACTTAGATAAAATCACAAAAAAAACAAAAAAGATTCTTGAAGAAATTAATGAATAGGATAAAAAAATGAAAAAAGTGCTTATTTCAGGATATTATGGTTTTGGCAACTTTGGCGATGAACTGATTCTTAGCCTGTTATTAGACAAATTAAAAGATTGCAAGGTAACCGTACTAAGTTCAAATCCGAGAAAAACTTATGAAACCTATGGAGTTACTTCTGTTCAAACTTTTTCATTTGATCACGTTATAAAAGAAATTGCTACTTGCGATGTTCTAATCTCAGGCGGAGGCAGTTTGCTTCAGAATGTCACAAGTAATCAAAGCTTATGGTTTTATTCTTCCATTATTAAATTAGCACAAGCTTTCAGAAAAGAAATTGTTATATTTGCCCAAGGTATCGGACCTGTTAAAGGATGGTATTCAACAGGTATGACAAAAGGTATACTAAAAAAAGCCAATTATGTCTCCGTACGTGATGAAAAAAGTATGGAGCTGATGAAAAAATGGAAAATTAACCACGCAAAATTGGTTTGTGACCCTGCATACAGCATTGAAGTGTCACAGCCTGAAAGAACAAAAAAAATAGGTATTCAACTCAGAAAATTCGATACCTTAACAGATGATTTGTTTGATAATATAGTGACTCAAGTATTGTCAAGATATTATGACAGAGAAATTGAACTTTTATGTTTACAAGACGATATGGATAAAGATGTTTCACAAATTTTTATTAATAAAATGCGTCTGATTGATTCAAATGTGAAAGCAAAGGTAATTAAAGGGCTTACACCAAAAGAAATAATTAACAGAATCTCTACTTATGATTGTATGATAGGTATGAGGTATCATGCCTGCCTTGTAGCTACAAAATATGGTGTAAAAACATTAGCAATCGGTTACGACCCAAAAGTTGAAATGCTTGCTCAAGATGCAGGAATCCCATGCCTGTCAATGGATAGCAGTAAAAATAACTATGAATCAGCTTTCAATCAAATGGAAAGTCAATCAAGATGGAACTTGATGGAAAATGCAAAATCTCACAGATTTAGCTGGGATGATGCGGGTATCAACGAAATAAAAAAAGAAAAACGCAAAAACAAAAAAGATGATAAGAAAAAGAAAAAATAGTCTATAATAAATTTTTAGATTTTATATAAATCAAAGAGGGATGAAATATTCATCCCTCTTTATTATAATCATATATATTAAGCTATTTCAGCTTTATCCTTCTTTGGGAGTTGAACAACCTCCGCTTTATTTCTGTCTTCAACCATTTGTTTTGTTACAACAAACTTATCGATATCACCTTTTGAAGGAATATCATACATAATATCAAGCATCAATTCTTCAACAATTGAACGAAGCGCTCTTGCACCCGTCTTGCGCTTGATTGCCTCTTGCGCAATAAGTTCAACCGCATCAGGTTCAAATTCTAAATCTACACCGTCCATTTTAAGCAAGCATTGATACTGTTTCAACACCGCATTCTTTGGTTCGGTAAGAATCATTTTCAAAGTCTTTTCATCAAGTGGATCTAAAACAGCATAAATTGGAATACGACCAATAAATTCAGGTATCAAACCAAACTTAAGTAAATCTTCTGGTTGAAGTTTCTTAAGCATTCTTGCTGCTTCAATCTCTTTTTCAGCCTTTGTTCCTGCACCTTTAGAGCCAAAACCGATTGATGAACCTTCCTTAACCCTGTGACCGATAATCTTATCCAAATCAACAAATGCACCACCGACAATAAATAATACATTACTTGTATCAATTTGAATAAATTCTTGATGAGGATGTTTTCTTCCGCCTTGAGGAGGAACATTTGCAACAGTACCTTCAATAAGTTTTAATAAAGCCTGTTGAACACCTTCACCCGAAACATCACGAGTAATTGAAGTGTTTTCCGATTTACGTGCAATTTTATCAATTTCATCGATATAGATAATACCGCGTTCAGCTTTCTTCGCATCAAACTCTGCGTTTTGATACAATCTCAATAAGATATTCTCAACATCATCACCGACATAACCTGCTTCTGTCAAAGTTGTAGCATCGGCAACCGCAAACGGAACATCAAGCATTTTGGCAAGAGTTTGAGCGAGAAGTGTTTTACCGCTTCCTGTAGGACCGACAAGTAAAATATTGGACTTTTGAATTTCTACTGAATCTTTATCCTGCTTATTGTTGTGTTTAAGTC
>OMPX01000141.1 GCA_900313115.1 uncultured bacterium | reverse complement strand
TATATTTTTCAATGCACCAAAAAAGCCAATTGAACCATCATCTTTACCATCAGCAGGGGTAGTTGTTTTATTATTAAAACTGTCAACTGCAATTTGTTGAACATTATTATTAAAAACAGGTGTATCTACATAACCATTTGGCAATGTATAACTGTTTTGTGATTGACGATTTTTTAATGATTCCAAATAATAGCTTTGTGCGTTGGTTGCATTAATTCCCATAAATAAATCCTCTAACTAATTCCCTATACAAATATAAAGAATTTTAGAATTAGAGAATTGCCTCTTTAATCATAGTGTATCATGCCATATAGTCCATTAAAACGGGTTTTTCGCTATTTGAAATTTGTATTCACAATTAGTTACATTGATTTCAAAATTACAAAACCTGTCCAAAACTTTAAACAGTCAATTCATCATGAGATGAAATCAATTTAAACATTTACCGCCAATACATTAAGAAAAGTATTCATTTTGAACAATTGCAATAATTTTATTAAGAAAGTGTTTATATCTTGCTCTGTCTGACTCTCCTGAAAGAACAATGTCTGCATGTTCCTTGCAAGGTCTTATATAAATTTGAGCTTTTTCGTTTGCATTATTGTAAATAGAATCTGCTGAAGAGCCCAAACCTCTTTCTTCCGCTCTTATATAAAATCTTTCTTTTTGAATATGTTCTCTGATATCAACATAAATTTTGAAATCAAATGCATTTTTAACTTTATCTGTAAGCGTAAATAAACCTTCCGAAATAATAACTCTGGAAGGTTTAGCAAGTGTATGATTGTCATGTCTGATAGCAGTGCCGCTCATGTCATATTTTGGAAGAAGAACTTCATTACCTGAAAGTAATTGTTTAATGTGTTCAGACATCAACTCTAATTCTAAAGCCTGAGGTACATCTAAATCATAATGTTTAGCGAACTCGGCAAAGCTGCCTGCTTTTTTTACCATGTCTGATCTGTCATAATAATAATCATCCGTATTTACCCTTGTGATTAAATCCTGTGCATCATACTCAGTAGTAAATGCATTGATTGTTTCAATTATATCAAGAGTAATGGTAGATTTTCCGCTTGCAGTTTCTCCTGCAATACCAATAGATGCGGAACGAGTGATATTGCCTGCTAAAAATTCTGCAATTCTGTGAATAACATCTGATTTATAATCCAAAATGATAGAATCTGATGATTTCATCTCTGTTTCAAAAATATAATGTAAGCTCTGCTCTATTCTGTCAATTCTGTTACCTGAGATTCTGACAGTATCAGTTGTGAATCTGTTTTTATTTTGTTCTTGTTGGTTATCTTCTATTATTGTTTTTGTGTCATAGTTAGTCATTGGTCGTTAAATCCTTCTCACATTTCTCATAAAAAATTGGTCAAATTTTTTATATTATACCAAAATAAAACATATAAAAAAAGTTTTTGATAAAATATTAATAAAAATGTTACAATTAAGCATTTTTTATATTATTTTTTATAAAATTCATCAAATTTCTGAATTTTTCCAGCTCTTTTGGATCGTAAGCTTCATCCCAAGCATTTACCCACTCGGAAAAAACGTTCATTGATTTTTTATCTTTTGAGACTTTGCATTCACTAGACGGATTCATTGGCACACCTTGTTCTTTACTTGAAATTATTCCGTAAAATCCATCCTGTTTTGTGTAGCCAAGAATAACATCTACATTTTCTTTCTTATGAAGATTATTTTTTCTGATACCTCTCTCGATACTTCCCAATTCTGATTTAAACTCTTTAGTCGGATTGTTTTTAAGAATATTTTTAACACTCCCGCCTCTGTATAACGAAGCAAATGCCGGTTGATTATTAGTTTGAATTTTCATACACATCTCCTTATAAAAGAAGTATATGATATTATTCATACTAAGTAAAGAGGATGACTTTTTAGTCACCCTCTTTATTATTATTTAATATCTATATCGTTACCGCCTACAATCCTCAAATGCCTGTCTTTACCTTCGCCAACAGAGCGACTTTCCAGATTATGCTGTTCAACCAATGCGTGTTGTAATTTACGAATTTGTTGGTTTTGCGGATTCAATTCAATATTTTTAGCACCTGCCAATATTTTATCAATAGCAGCCTTTGCTTCATCCAATGCACGCTCTGCATCATCATAATATCCATGAATACTTTCATTGTAATCATCTTCAACGCATAGAGCATCTTTCAGAACTTTTTGTATCTGAGCCATTGAATTTGTTTTAACAAAGAAGACCTGAAGTCTGTATTCATTAGCTGTAGATAAGATTTTAGCTCCGCCTTTTGCAAAATTCTTATGTGCAATGACTAAGTCAGCATCATCAATGTTTCTGGTCAATTCAGCATTTAAGTCTAATCTTTCAATCGCTTTTTCTACGATAGTTCTTGAAACTGCATATAAGTATATCTTCTTAATAGGTTTTATGCTTTCAACATAATCTTTTCTTGAAAAGCTGAATTTTAGTGTATCATCAGGTTTTTCAAGCAACTGTGTTTCAATTTCTTTTATGTGTTCGGTTACAGATTTTTTATCATCAGCAATATGAGCATCTTCCTGAACCTTTCTTATTTCAGGTCTGATTGGCCAGCCTCTCAAAATATAATCAACCGCTTCTGATGTATTTTTGTACACCGCAAGGGTATTTCTGTCTATAATTTCGATAACAATATCAAAAGTAGGTTGTTTTTCTCTTTCGAGAACAGTTTTTTGAGAAGCTCTTCTTTTTGCTTCATCATCACCTAAAGTAACAGACTGAATCCCGCCGACCAAATCTGATAAAGTAGGGTTTTTAATCAGGTTTTCTAACGTATTACCATGCGCAGTAGCTATAAGCATTACACCACGTTCGGCAATGGTTCTGGCAGCTTGAGCTTCCGCTTCAGTACCTATTTCATCAACAACAATGACTTCAGGTGTATGATTTTCTACAGCCTCAATCATAATATCTTTTTGAAATTCAGGTTGTCTAACCTGCATTCTTCTTGCTGAACCTATAGCTTTATGAGGAATGTCACCATCTCCTGCTATTTCATTTGAAGTATCAACAACAACTACTCTTTTGCCTAATTCATCAGCAACCAAACGTGATATTTCACGCAATTTTGTTGTTTTACCTACTCCGGGACGTCCCAAAAATAAAATGCTCTTACCCATCAGACAAAAATCTTTTATACAAGCAATCGTTCCCGTAACTACTCTGCCGACTCTACACGTTAATCCTACAATTTTCCCCTGCCTGTTCCGTATTGCACTAATCCTGTGCAAAGTCCCTGCTATCCCCGATCTGTTATCCGTTGTAAACTCAGGCAATTTGGAAACGACCGAGTCTATGTCCTCTCGGGTGATTTCGCCCGTGTCAAGTTTGTCTATCTTGCCGTCCGAGTGGCGTATCTCGGGACGTCTTCCGATATCCAAAACTATCTCTATCACATCCTCCATCATTGAATGAGTAATCTGACTTTTAATCTTGTCAGGCATAACCGCTAACAATAAGTTAACGTCGTTCTGAAATTGTAGGTTGTTCATTAATTTATCATATCTCCAACAGAATTATAACATATCTCTTTTAAGTTTTCATTATATTTATAGTTTTTATGATAATAAATCAACTAAATGGATGACTATCCCTGGGGTTCTGTTTGTTATATAATATTAAGTTTTGTTATAGTTGGATTTTAAGGTACAAATTACTCTACTATCTAAATTCCCTGTGCATTCATTTTTATAACACATTATAAATTTATGTAACGATTTTACTGAAATATTAAAGTTTTTCAAAAAAATGCCGTTACCCATATTGGATATGTAGTGTAAAAAGGAGTAAGGCATGTTCGAACAATTATTATTACCCGGAACAGTAAATTTTAAAGACACTCTTGGAATTTATATGGAGGGCGTAAAAGATTTCTTTAATGAGATTATGTACTACATCGCAAAGTTTGAATTGCGACTGTAATGATTTCATTAAATATTATTCTTCAGACAGCTCCAGAGCTGTCTTTTTTATTGCCATAGTGTCTAATGTTTGTTTTCAAGTTGTTATTTATAATCAGCATAAGAGGTGCTTATGTATATAAAACTAATCTATTTGATAAACTTTACTATTATTATGGCTATAATGACTTATCTTTCTTATATTTACGGAATATATCTGTGTTTTAAATATTTTGACAAAAACCCTGTACACATTGTTTTTACAACGTTTTCAGTTCTCGGTACAGTATTTTTCACAATACTGTTTTTTATGGCATTTTTTATCCCTGTCTAACAAACCTGTCCTTCGTGGTATAATTAAGAAAAACGAGGGCATAATATGACAAAAGTAACATTGATAAAAGGTGATGGAATAGGACCTGAGATATCAGAGTCAGTAGTTAAAATTATAGAAGCATCAGGTGCTGATATAGAATGGGATATTCAAACAGCGGGACTTGATGTCATTGAAAAAGAAGGAGTTCCACTCCCGCAGAGAGTTATTGATTCAATAAAGAAAAATAAGGTTGCTTTAAAAGCACCTATCACAACTCCGATTGGAAAAGGTTTCCGTTCGGTTAATGTTCAGCTCAGAAAAGAGTTAGACTTGTATGCAAATATCAGACCTTGCAAAAATATTCCTACAATTCAAACAAGGTTTGATAATGTTGATATAGTTGTCGTCAGAGAAAACACGGAAGATTTATATGCAGGTCTTGAAGAAAAAATTGATGATAATACTGCTCACAGTATAAAGATTATAACAAGAGCTGCTTCTTTAAGAATTGCAAGATATGCTTTTGACTATGCTGTTCAATATAACAGAAAAGAAGTTTGCGTTGTTACAAAAGCTAATATCTGTAAGTTATCAGATGGCTTATTCTTAGAATGCGCAAGAGAAATTGCAAAAGAATACCCTCAAATAAAATTCAGAGAGATTCTTGTTGATAATTGCTGTATGCAATTAGTTCAAAATCCTTCACAGTTTGACATTTTGGTATTGCCAAACTTGTATGGCGATATTGTATCAGACCTTACTGCCGGTTTAATTGGCGGTTTAGGTGTCGCAAAAAGTGCTAATATCGGCAAAGATTGTGCAGTATTTGAAGCCGTTCACGGTTCTGCTCCTGATATAAAAGGTCAGGATAAAGCAAATCCAATGGCTCTTTTATTATCAGGTGTTGAGATGCTCAAACATATAGGACAAAATGAACAGGCTGAAAAGATTGAAAAAGCACTATATAAAACATTGGAATCAGGCATAAAAACCGCTGATATTGGCGGAAGTGCAAAATGCAGTGAATTTACAAAAGCTATTATAGATAATATAGGATAAGATTATGGCGGAATATTTATTTGATCCGGGATACGGAAGACATTTGGTAAGTTTGGTATTCTCTCTTGAGGATATGTATGCTGATATCAATAAATTTAAAAATTTAAATCAAAAGAAATTTTATTTTAAACAGTATTATCCCGGTATGTTGAAATTATTAAAACAAAATACGGCATTTTATTTGGGATGTCTTTTATGGGCAGTCTATTTAAAAGCTCAGCCGGAAGGGGATATCATTGGCAATCATTGTCTTGGAAAAGAATACAATGAAAATTCTTCACTTGTTGAATTATTGTTTCTTATGAGTTTTATGAAAACCTTATCAAAAGATACAAAGTATTTTCTTAATCAGGATTTTAAATATTCTGAAGAAGATATGGAAATGCTTGAGATTTATAAAGAATTTGCGCAAATAAACGAAGGCTTTGTAAAAGTTGAAAAAAATACAGATTTAAAATTACCTGAATGCGTTAAAACTCCTTCAAAAGAAGATATAGAAAAGATAAAAAGCACAATAGACACAGTTGTTACAACAGGAGAATTTGATTCTCTTATGGAATTAAGAGGTTTGATACTCTAGTGAATATAACAGGCGGAATTTATAACGGCAGAAAGATAAAATCACCTGATGAAAAGGTTGTGCGCCCAACTCTGTCAAAAGTGAGAATGAGCGTTTTCAACACATTATATTCTTTAGTTGGCGATTTTGAAAACAAATCTTTTCTGGATATGTTCGGCGGTTCTGGTATTATGGGATTGGAAGCACTATCAAGAGGTTTTCGAGAAGTTACTGTTTTTGAAAAAAATAAAATTGTAGCTAATATTATCAAAGAAAATTATGCTTCTCTAAAAATCGAACCAAATTTATTTATAGGCGACAGTATAAAGCTTATACAAAGTCAAGACAAAGTCTTTGACGTAATATATGTTGACCCTCCATATATGAGTGATTCTTATGAAAAATTCGTAAGCTCAGTTACCCCTTTTATAAAATCAACCGATACTGTGATAATCTTTGAACATGTTACTGAATTAAATCTTCCTTATTATGAAATATTAAAACAAAAAAAATATGGAGATAAATATTTAACCTTTTGTAAACTTTCTGAAATAAACTGGCAAAAAACTAATAAACAATGCTTTATATAAGCATAGTGCGGTGTTTATAGGAGGATTAGTTTATGGAAATGAACAAATTAGGAGTAAATGGGGTAAATGGGGTAAATGGGGCAAATCCTGCATTTAAAGCGAATGAAGTAAAAAACACGAGTTATTTAAAACAAGA
This sequence comes from uncultured bacterium, assembly GCA_900313115.1. Lineage (GTDB taxonomy): Bacteria > Cyanobacteriota > Vampirovibrionia > Gastranaerophilales > Gastranaerophilaceae > UBA2883. The sequence continues at coordinate 7,126 of OMPX01000141.1, read as the reverse complement.
TGCCCCGACAGATTCCTTAGAATTTGAACACAAAGCAGGAAGAAAAGCTTTGTCAAAAGAAGATAAACAAGAAGTTGTACGCAGTGCAAGAACAACTGCAGCAGGATGGTCTTTATTTGGTGGCTTTGCAAGCACACTATACTTTGGTTTACGTTCTGATAAAACCGTTGCTAAAAAATATGATTTAGATGTAAAAGAAGATAAAAAACTGATTAAACAAATCAAACGTGAACAAATACTGTGGACATTGCCATCTTGCATACAAGGACTTGGCGCAGTACCGGGGTTTGTAGCTTGGATGTATAACAAAAATATGGATTCGTCAAAAATTAAAGTTGACTAAGATAACAAAACAAAAAAATAACCTGACTGAATTAGTCAGGTTATTTTTTATACTTTATTTCATACAATAAAGTGATTGTACACATTTAACGTATTGTTCTATTTCTTCTTCCGTATTCATTTCTGTTGCACAGACTAAGATTTTATTATCCGACAATTTTATACCGCCCAAAATACCGTTATTTTTAAGTTCAGTCAACAATTTATCCGCACTGTCAACAGAAACAACAAACTCATTAAAGAAATTATTTGTTTCTGTCTTAATACCAAGTTTGTTTAATTCCTGCGAAAGTTTATGAGCATTGTTTGCAGAGATAATGCCTGCTTGCTTGAAACCTTCTTCGCCTAACAAACTTAAATATAAAGTAGCCTGAAGCGCAATTAGTGCCTGATTAGAACAAATATTACTTGTTGCTTTTTCTCTTCTTATATGTTGTTCTCTCGTTTGCAATGTCAGAGTATATGCAACTTTCCCGTCAGCATCAATTGTTCTGCCTGCCAATCTTCCCGGGAGTTGACGCATATACTTCTCTTTACAAGCCATAAATCCTGCATGAGGTCCTCCAACTGACATCGGAATGCCTAATGTTTGAATATCACCAACCACAATATCCGCTTCTACAGGAGGCTTAATCAAAGATAAACTATCAGGAGTTGTGCATACAACGAGCAAAGTCTCTACTTGAGGCAGTAAAGAAATTTCACCGTAATAATCAGGATTTTGCAAAAGTACACACGCATATTCTTTTGTATCTGACGGCAATTCGTCATACCATTCAATATTTATCCCTGCACCCCAAGCATAAGTTTTGACAACCTCTTTATATTCAGGATTAAGCTTGTTTGAAACAAGCGCAGAATGTTTTCTTGAAATTCTGCAAGCCATTGAAACGGCTTCCGCACAAGCTGAACCTCCGTCATAAACAGAAGCATTTGCGACATCCATGCCTGTAAGCATACATATCATTGACTGATATTCATACATTATTTGTAATGTACCTTGTGAAATTTCAGGCTGATATGGGGTATAGGCTGTTAAAAATTCAAACCTTTGAGCTACCTGAGAAATAGCTGCAGGAACAAATTTATTGTAACAACCGCCACCCATAAAACTGATATAATCAGTATTATTCTTTCGGGCAATTCTTTTTAATTCCTTTTGAGCATTCATTTCTGATAACGGTTCAGGCAGATTCAGACTCTTCATTTTTACAGGAAGATGTTCAAACAAATCCTCAACACTTGATAAGCCTATCTCATCAAGCATCGCTTTTCTAATATCATCATTATGTGCTTCAAAATTCATATTGCTTCCTTTACATGGTTCTATATTGGTTCAGACCCCTATTTAACCCCATTTACCCCTAGCTTACTTCTTCTTTGTAATCTGCATAATCAAGCAAGTCTTTAAACTCAACATCATCAGCGTTTGAATCAATTTTCACAAGCCAAGCTTTACCGTGAGGATCTTCGTTTAACAATTCAGGAGTAGAAATTATTTCTTCATTAATTTCTGTAATTGTTCCGCTAACGGGCATATAAATCTCTGATGCAGCCTTTACTGATTCAACAGTTGCAAATGCTTCGTTTTTGGTGAATGTTGAACCAACTTCAGGTAATTCAACAAATACGATATCTCCTAATTGTTCAACAGCATAATCAGTTAGTCCGATAGAGTATTTCCCGTCTTCTTGTTCCAGAATATATTCGTGTGATTTACTACATAACATTCCTTCGCTCATTCTTTTTCTCCTATAAAATATTATTAACTTTTATTTTTCTTTTCAACAAACGGACGTTTTACAATTTCCGCCTTATATAATTTTTCTCTAATTTTTACTTCAACCTGAGAACCAATTCCTAATTCAGGTATATTTTTTATGTAAGCAAGTGCAATATTATCCCCACGGACAGGAGATATTCCACCGCTTGTAATAACTCCGACTTGCTCGTTATTATAATACACTTCATAACCGTGTCTTGCAATACCTCTATCAAGCATTTTCAATCCAAACAGTTTTTTTTCTGTTCCGTTTATAATTTGATTCATTATAACGGATTTACCATTGTAATCATCAGTTTTATTTTTAGGAACAGACCAGCCTAATCCTGCTTCGATTGGTGTTGTATCTTCATCTAAGTCATTTCCGTACAAATGAAGTGCCGCCTCTAGTCTTAAAGTATCTCTTGCGCCTAATCCGATTGGTTTTATACCAAATTCTTTACCTGCTTCAAGAATTTTATCCCACAATGTTTCAGAAAATTCGTTTCTTACAAGAATCTCAACTCCATCTTCTCCTGTATAACCTGTTCTTGAAATCCATAGGTTTATATTGAACAATTCAGCTCTTTTAATTGAGAAGAAAGGGGGCAAATCAGTCACACCTATTTTATTTATAAGCGCAACTGCCTTTGGACCTTGCACTGCAAGCAATGAATAATTATGAGATTCGTTGACAATATTTACATTGAAACCAAGTTTGTTACGCACCATCCAGTTCAAATCTTCATCAATACGTGATGCATTTACAATAATCAAATATTTCTTATCCTGAAGTTTATAAATAATAAGGTCATCAATAATACCGCCTTGTTTGTTCGTCATCTGACAATAAACAGCTTTTCTGTCAACAAGCTTTGAAATCTCCTGTGGAACAATTTTATTCAAATAAGGCAGTGCATCTTCACCTTCAACTATAACTTCACCCATATGCGACACATCAAACAAACCAACACTTTCTCTCACGGTTTTGTGTTCTTCTATAATAGAAGAATACTGAACAGGCATATGCCATCCTGCAAAATCTACCATCTTAGCGCCAAGTGCGACATGTTTTCCATGTAAAAATGTTTGTTTAGTCATAGCTGGAACCCTCTCCTTACGTTTAATATTGTGAACGTAAATCTATTACATGTCAAGTATATTTTAATTAAATTTTATTATATAATATACATGGGAAATAAGCAGGGGAGACGAATTATGCACTATGGAGCGTGGCTGGGCTGGCAAATAGATTATTTACTTTGGTTTCAAAATTTCAGAGATATAACTCATCATATATTTGATAACTTTTTCCTTACAATAACAACATTTGGAGAAATTATAATTCCTATTATTTTTATATGTACTCTATACTGGACAATTAACAAAAAAATCGGACAATTTGTCCTTTGGAGTTATATATTCGGATTCATCGCAAATATTTTGGCAAAAACAACAGCTTGTATATATCGTCCGTGGATACTTGATACAAAAATACATCCACTGCCGCAAGCTATACCTGCAGCAACAGGCTATTCTTTTCCTAGCGGTCATACAGCAGGAGCTGTTACTACTTGGGGCGGAACAGCTTTCGCTTTTTGGAACAACAAACTTGTCAGATATACCTGCCTTGCTATTATAATAGGAGTTATGATATCAAGAAATTATGTAGGAGTACATACTCCGCAAGATGTTGTTGTGTCATTCTTCTTGTCCTGCATAGTTCTGTGGATTGCAAATAAAGCCATATCGTATTCAGAAAAAGATTCAAAAAATGACAAATACATTATTTTAGCAGTATTGACTGTAATTATTGCAATGTTAACTTATGTTATTTTTAAATCATATCCGATTCATTACCTTTTTGGAAAAATTTTATACGACCCGACACCTATGAAATATGAAGCAATTGTAAGATCAGGATTTATTATTGGTGCATTTTCAGGCTGGTTTATAGAAAAAAGATTCATAAACTTTTCTCCTGAAACAGGAACATTTTCACAAAAAGTTGCAAGACTTTTAGTTGGACTAACCTTCCTTACATGTTTATATTCAATCTCATCAATATTCAAAAACATGATGTGCGAAAATCTAACACTTGGATTATCAGGAATGTGCGTTCAACATATAATTTTAGGATTATTTATAACCTGTATTTATCCGTTCTTTATAAAAAAATACAACCGATTATAACCTATACAAGACCTTCTTTCAAAGCTTTGACGGCAGCTTGAGTTCTGTCGTCAACCACAAGTTTTTGTATGATATTGCACACATGCGCTTTTGCGGTATGCTCGCTTATCGTCAAAGTTTTTGCGATTTCGTTATTTGTCTGCCCATCAACTACAAGCTTTAAAACCTCATACTCACGCTGAGTAAGATTACAATGAGTTTCTCTAAAGCCTGCTCTTGATAACTGTCTTGCAGGTATAACTCCACTATTTCTGTCTTTTATAAACGGAACAATTTTAGGATCTAACCACATTGCACCATCCTTAACAGTTTTTATTATTACCATTAGAAATTCTGTATTTATATCCTTCAAAACATAACCATTTGCCCCTGCGGTAAGCGAATCCGATACCTCTTTGTCAGATATATGAGATGTGAGCATGATAACTTTTGTATCAAACTTGTTTTGCTCTAAAATTCTTTTTGTTGCCTCAATTCCTGAAATATCCGGCAAACCTATATCCATCAAAACAATATCAGGTTTTAGCAGTCGTGATTTTTCAACTGCATCTTTGCCATTTTCAGCCTCTGCTATGATTTCCATCTCGGGATACTCATCAAATAAAGAGCGCAAACCTATACGCATCAACTTCTGATCCTCTACCAATATTATTTTTATAGTCATAATTCTCTCCTTTATTTCTAAATATTATATTTGAGTAAAAATCACACATTATTCCCGAGTAGTAAATATATATTTATCAATATTCTTAATTTATGATTATGAATATATATATTAGGCGAAATAATAGAACAAATTAAAATTCAAATAATACAGATTATAATAGGGTTTTAAAGATTATTGTAAAGAAATGTAACACAATGCACAATTTTTTAGCAAATTTTTGAAAGATATATACTTTATATATACACAGGATAAAAACACAAGGGGTATACTACATATATAAGGAGACTAGAATTATGGCAAAAGTTTTGATTTCAATGCCTGAGAAATTTTTGGATGAGATTGATGGGGTAGCAGATAACGAAAATCGTTCACGCTCAGAGTTAATCAGAGAAGCTTTGAGAACATACATCCATCGCAACAGAGTGAGAAATACAGCATACGCACAAAAGAATGCTGAATTGTTAGATGCGCTGCTGGATTAGGGGTAGATGATATAATGCACAGGGTTTGCTAAAATGCAAACAAATAAATTAACGCAAAGAATATCGTTTACTCTGCAATTGGGACTGGAGTATAATTATTAAACAAAATTAAAAGGCTTGGACAAATGTCCAAGCCTTCTTTTATGGTAACTAATACCTAAATTTCTAGAATTCTAAGCCTGCTTCACGAGCTGCGTCAGCTAATGCTGCAACACGTCCGTGATATAAGAAACCGCCTCTGTCAAATACGATTGATTTAATACCTGCTTTTAATGCTTTTTCAGCAACAGTTTTACCAACCAATTTTGCAGCTTCAATATTTCCGCCGTGACCTAATTGTTCACGCAAATCCTTGTCTGTTGATGAAGCAGATGCTAATGTAACATGTTTTTCATCATCAATAATTTGCGCATAGATATGTTTTGTACTTCTATAAACAGCTAATCTTGGATATTCAGAAGTTCCTGACAAAGTAACTCTGATAGATTTGTGTCTTTTTTGTACTCTTGGTTTTCTTGTTTCTTGTTTAATCATTTTATTTTCTCCTTTTGCCCAGTTCTTCTTGCTGTCTGCAAGGAACTATACTGGCTACTTACTAAATGGAAAATTGAAAATGGAAAATGGAAAATTATTTTTTCACTTTACAAATTCGTTTTTCCGTTATTTTATTGAGCAAACATACTCAATCTACTTTCTAAATAGAAAATGTGTAATTAAAAATTTTATATATACTATCGGCGAAGCCGATTAAGATATTTTCCATTTTCAATTTTACATTTTCCATTAAATAATAGAATAATTTTATTATTCTATTATTTTTTACCTGCTTTACCGGCTTTACGTCTGATGTATTCACCTTCGTAACGTACACCTTTTCCTTTGTAAACTTCAGGAGGACGTTTGCTTCTGATAGCAGCTGCAACATCACCAACTGTTTGCTTATTAGATCCCTTTACAGAGATTTTTGTGTTTGCTTCAACAGTAATTGTGATACCTGCAGGCGGTTCAATAACAACAGGGTGAGAATAACCCAAAGCCATATTTAACTTTGTGCCTTCCATATTTGCTCTGTAACCAACACCTTGGATTTCTAATTTCTTTTCGAAACCTTTGCTTACACCTTCAACAGCGTTAGCAACCAAAGTTCTTGATAAACCGTGTAAAGCACCTGTTTTTCTTTCATCGTTAAGAGGTTCAAGTACGATATGATTATCTTGCATACTTACCTTGATTTCTTCTCTAACATTAACTGATTCAGTCCCCTTAGGACCTTTTACGGTAACTAATTGACCGTCTATTTTTACTTCAACCCCTGATGGGATTTCGATAGGTTTTTTTCCAATACGTGACATAATTTTCTCCTTTACTGTGCAGGCTTTCTGTCAATTACCTGCTTTTCTAATGGAAAATGGAAAATGGAAAATGGAAAATTATTTTTTCACTTTACAAATTCGTTTTTCCAATATTTTGTTGAGCAAATATACTCAACCTACTTCTTATTGCATTAGTGCCTGACTTACTTACTCAGTCTTGGATTATTGTTTCACGCCATCAAGCCGTTCACTATATTTTGCTATCGCAAAATTGTTGTTCACTTTTTCGGCGTTACTTCGAGTTTCGCAACAAGTTGCTCACTCTACACAAAATCCGCTACCAAACTTGGCAAATAACTTCGCCGCC
>OMPX01000036.1 GCA_900313115.1 uncultured bacterium | reverse complement strand
CCTGTATTATTTCTACCTGCTGTTTTCTTTATAGGTTTTAATAATGATTTTTCTGGAGTTGAAGTTGTGATTTCTTGATAATCACTAACTATCATGCCTCTTTGTCCCGGAGACGTCGGATTAATTTTTCTGGTTGCCATTTTTAATTTCTCCTATTATATCGGGCTCTTGCCCGTTTGGCCTTTCACTAATGGAAAATGTGAAATGGATAATGGAAAATTTCTTTATGATGATTCTTATCATTATTTTTATATACCGTCAGCAAAGCTGACTAAATTATTTTCCATTTTCCATTTTCAATTTTCAATTTATTTATGCTCCAACGAGTTCTTCGATTGGATCACCTTCGATAGTAACGATTGCTTTTCTTGAAGAATCTGTTCTACCGAATTTATATCCCATTCTCTTTGAGTGAGATGGCATATATACTGTTCTTACTTTCTTAACTTTTCTACCAGGGAAAGCTAATTCTACTGCTTGTTTGATTTCTACTTTTGTAGCATCTTCTTTAACTTCGAATGTGTATTGTCCCAATGTAGTTGCTATCATAGACTTTTCTGTAATGATAGGCTTTTTAATAATATCGTATAATCTTTCCTTGTTACTCATTATTGTAATCCCTCCGTGATTGCATTTACTGCAGCTTCTGTCATTACAACATAATCAGCTTCAAGTAAATCTTTTACGTTCAAGTTAGTAGGAAGAATCATCTTTACTGTAGGTATGTTTCTGCCTGCTAATGATAAGAATTTATTTTCTTCAGCTTTTGTATCAGCAATGATTAGAACTTTACCTGATACATTTAAAGATTTAAGAGCAGATACCACCAATTTAGTCTTAGGTTCATTTACCCCTGAAAAATCTTTAACAACAACAAGTTGTTCTGCTCTTGCAGACAATGCTGATTTAAGAGCCAACTTTCTAGCCTTTTGAGGCATAGCCAAATCATAGTTTCTTGGTTTTGGTCCAAAGATAACACCACCACCTGCGAACAATGGAGATCTTGTAGATCCTGCTCTTGCTCTACCTGTGCCTTTCTGTTTCCATGGTTTTCTTCCGCCACCGGATACTTCTGCTCTTGTTTTTGCACAAGCATTACCTGATCTTGCGTTGTTTAATTGTCTTCTTAATGCTAAATGCATTACGTGCATATTTGGTTCAATACCAAAAACTTCCTTGTTTAAGGTAATTTCACCTAATGCTTCACCTTTTGTATTTAATAATTTTGCCATTTTTTTGTTTCCTTTTTTCTACTGTGCCTGTTACCCCTTTTCGATTAAAAATCGATTTTATATGGCAACTCGGGATTTTTAAAACTTATCTGTTTGAACTTCCTAGTGCCTTAATGCCCTAGTGCCTTAGTAACTTTGTCTAATTCCATTTTGTTCTTGAAGGAGTAATTGTAACCAATCTTCCTTCACATCCCGGAACTGAACCTTTAATTAATACTAAATTGTTTTCGCTATCAACTTTAACTAATTTCAACTTAGTAATTGTAACTCTTTCATTACCCATGTTACCTGCCATTCTTTTGCCCTTGATAACACGTGAAGGAGTTGTACCTGCACCAATTGAACCAGGCTCTCTGTGATTCTTTGAACCGTGTCCCATTGGTCCTCTTCCAAAGTTGTGTCTTTTAACCGTACCTTGGAAACCTTTACCTATTGAGTGTCCAACAACATCAACTTTTTGAATACCGTCTAAAACTGATAATTCAATCTGTTGTCCAACTGTATATGCTGATGCGTCATCAACTCTGAACTCTTGTAAATGTCTGTAATTTTCAAGATTATTTTTCTTGAAGTGACCAATTTGTGCCTTTGTTAAGTGTTTTTCCTTAGCTGCAACCGTACCAACTTGGATTGCGTTGTAACCGTCAGTTTCAACAGTCTTAACTTGAGTAACCACAATCGGATCAACCTTAATTACAGTAACAGGAACTGCCAATCCTTGTTCATCAAAGATTTGAGTCATTCCTAACTTTTTACCTATTACACCTAGTGTCATAATTTTTCTACCTTTCCGGGTAACCTCATATAGACATAAGACACCGAAACGTGTTCATCTGATATTTATTTACCCCTGCGAGCGCTACTAATACCTTTGAGGCTTCTGCCTCACGCCTGTTAAAAGACGTTGTAGTTCGCATTATCTGCATAATGCTATAAGTTTCAAAAAACTGATTTTTAATGTTCGGCTGTGATT
>OMPX01000140.1 GCA_900313115.1 uncultured bacterium | reverse complement strand
GCAGAACGAGGAACATTATATCTTAAATCAGAAAAATCTTTATTAGAAAATTCGCTTAATAAATTTTCAATAGATGACATGGCATCCGGATTATAAAAAATACCTTTGTATAAAGCTAACAATGAGTACATGTATTTTTCATCCGTGCAATCATGATTTCTTATTTCAATAAAATTGCGCAGTCTGATTTCAGGGAAGAACAAATTAGCGTGAAGATTAAAATCTTCAATAGTTGCATCAATACTTTCGTATCCGTCTTTAATAAATTGTTCAAAATTAATTTTTCCATTAATGTGAATATACTTATCATCTCTTGCAATATAAATCAGCGGGACTTTTAAAAGAGTTTTTACATAACTTTCAAAAGTCATGTCCTGATTGAAATTAGTAGCAAAACCGCATCGTTCATTATCTGTATTCAGCCAAGCAAGAGCACGAAAACTTTTGTAACCTGTATCAACACCGCCTCTAACTTTAGAATTCGCAAACATTGCAGTTATAAATGGTGATAATTTATTTGCAAGATTAAACTTTCTTATAGCATCTTCTTCTCCGGAAAAATCAATACCGACTTGTATTCCTGCAGTTTCTCTCATCATTACGTCAGATAAAATTCCCCATAAATAATTTGCCATTAGTTTGTATCTTTTTTTAGGAATTAACTTAATATTTTTGTATGTAGATTTTGGATAGACTCCGTAATTAAAAAGCTGTACATCATATTTTTCAAATACGGGAACAAGTGATGCATTAATTAAATCCACTTTTAACTTTAACTTTTCAACAGATGATTGAGGCTGAATACTTAATTCAACTTGAGCCCCAGGCTCTAAAGTAATCGTATCGTGAATTTTCTTTAAACCGATGATTTCATTATCGTCGAGAATATAACTCCAATTATCAATCTTTGCAAACTCTTTTAAAATCTCGCAGACACCAAATTCACCATAATAGGATGTAGCAGCTTTTGTATACTTATTAATTGGTAAACGCTCATATTCAAGCCCTAATAATTCTTCATTTTTACATCCTGCAAAAAATTCGGCTGTTAAATCCTCTATCGACAAACGTTCTTTACACTGAGTCATAAATTCTCCTTCTCTGATTATAACCTAATTATAAATAAAGGCAAAAAAAATAAATCTACCTTGTCGGTGTAAATTGGTGGCTATATTTTATTTAAAAAATTAATATTCAAGATTAAAATGTTAATTTTTTGTTTATTTTTTTAGGAATGTTTGAAAAATGGTGTTTAATGATAATGTAGACGGAATTGTAAATAAAAATTTATATAAGGAGATTTAATCATGGCAAAAACAATTGGTATTGACTTGGGTACAACAAACTCAGTAGTTGCCGTTATGGAAGGTGGTAAACCAACCGTAATTGCAAACGCAGAAGGTATGAGAACAACTCCATCAATAGTTGGTTTCTCAAAAACAGGTGAAAGATTAGTTGGTCAATTAGCTAAACGTCAGGCTATTTTGAACCCTGATAAAACAATCGCATCAATCAAAAGACACATGGGTGAAGATTACAAAAAGAATATTGACGGAAAAGACTATACTCCGCAAGAAATCTCAGCAATGATTTTAAGAAAATTGGCTGATGATGCAAGTTCATATCTTGGGGAAAAGGTAACTTCTGCAGTTATTACAGTTCCTGCATACTTCAACGATGCTCAAAGACAAGCAACAAAAGATGCAGGTAAAATTGCAGGTTTAGACGTTCTTCGTATCGTTAACGAACCAACTGCAGCAGCTCTTGCTTATGGTTTAGAAAAAGACCAATCTGAAAAAGTTTTGGTATTTGACTTAGGTGGTGGTACATTTGATGTTTCAATTCTTGAAATTGGCGACGGTGTTCACGAAGTATTATCAACATCAGGTGACACACATTTAGGTGGTGACGACTTCGACCAAAAAATCATGGATTGGATTTGTGCTGAATTTAAGAAACAAGAAGGTATGGATTTATCAGGCGATAAACAAGCAATGCAACGTATTAAAGAAGCTGCAGAAAAAGCTAAATGTGAACTTTCTTCAGTTGTTGAAACAAACATCAACTTACCGTTCATCACAGCTGATGCCAATGGTCCTAAACACTTAGACTTGAATTTAACAAGAGCTAAGTTTGAAGAACTTTCTTATGATTTATTAGAAAGATGTAAAAAACCTGTTGAACAAGCATTATCAGATGCAGGTTTAAGCAAGAACGAAATCAATGAAGTTATATTGGTTGGTGGTTCTACTCGTATCCCTGCTGTTCAACAATTAGTTAAAGAATACACAGGAAAAGATCCTAACCAATCAGTTAACCCTGATGAAGTTGTTGCAGTTGGTGCAGCTGTTCAAGCAGGGGTATTGGCAGGTGAAGTTAAAGATATCGTATTGTTAGATGTAACTCCTCTAACATTAGGTATTGAAACAATGGGTGGTGTTATGACGGCACTTGTTCCTAGAAACACGACAATCCCTGTTTCAAAATCTCAAATCTTCTCAACTGCCGAAAACAACCAAACAGCAGTTGATATCAACGTACTTCAAGGTGAAAGACCTATGTCAAGAGATAACAAGTCATTAGGTATGTTCAGACTTGAAGGTATTGCTCCTGCAATGCGTGGTATTCCTCAAATCGAAGTTACATTCGATATCGATGCTAACGGTATTGTTAATGTTTCAGCAAAAGATAAAGCTACAAACAAAGAACAAAAAATTACCATCACAAACTCTTCTAACTTATCAGAAGAAGATATCGACAAGATGGTTAAAGAAGCAGAAGCAAACGCTGCTGAAGATAAGAAGAAAAAAGAAGGTGCTGAAATCAAGAACAACGCAAACTCATTGATAGCATCTGCTGAAAGACTTACTAAAGACTTTGAAGGCAAAATTGCAGAAGACGATGCTAAGAAAATGGAAGAACAAAAAGAAGCTCTTAAAAAAGCTCTTGATGAAGATAAGTCTGCTGATGAACTTAAAAAATTATCAGAAGAACTTCAACAAACAATGTTCTCTATTTCTCAAAAAGCATACGAAGCAGTGTCAAAGGAAGGTGGTTCTGCTCAAACCGAATCTTCTTCAAGCGACAATAACTCATCTGATAACAACAATGATGATGACGTAATTGATGCGGAATACGTTAAAGAATAGAATAAAATATCTTAAATAAAATAAAAACTTGAGAATAAAAACCCTGAAATCTGATAAAACAAATATGATTTTAGGGTTTTTAGTTTGGTTGAAGTTGTCCTTATAGATTTTATATCAGCATTTCATTTTTTATCTTACATATTAAAATGAGAGATTAGAAAAAAATTTTTAATCTCTCATTTTAGTTTTATATAAAGCTGTTGTGCGAAAGTTTCAAGAGTACAACATCTTTTTATGTATCAATATTTGTTGCATAAACAGCATTAGATTGAATAAAGTCTCTTCGAGGCTCAACTCTATCTCCCATCAATACATCAAATAATTGGTCACATAACATTGCATCTTCAATGTTAACCTTCAATAATGTTCTTGTTTTTGGATCCATTGTTGTTTCCCAAAGCTGCTCAGGCATCATTTCACCTAAACCTTTGAATCTTTGGATTGTCAAACCTTTTTGTCCTCTGTCGTCAATCAACTTTTGAAGCTGTTCAAACGATGTAATCTCGATTCTTGTTTCATCAGTATCAAGATACAATGTTTGTTCTTCTTCTATTAAGAAATCACGAATTAATGGATATGAGTTTTTCAATCGTTTAAATTCATTTGATTTTATAACATTTGCAGTAATTACTTCAGATTCATCTTCACTCAAGTGTAAAACAATACCATATCTTGCATTTTCAGGATTGTATTTTAAGTCTAAAGAGTAATTTTTAGCTTCTGCAACATTATAATTTTCAGCGTGATCTTTCAAATATCTTGATAAATAATCAAGAACATCATTCATTTTTGCCTGATCTTCAAAATCCTCAGGTTTAACATCTGAACGAATTAAACCTCTGAGAACAACTGACGGAATAATGTTCAGAATAGGATTGTTATAAGAACGATAGAATGTGGTCATGTTAGCTAACATCGTCAATAATTCATCATCCTTAACAACCTTTGAACCTGACTTGTTAGATAGACTCAAATTCTTAATACCACGTTCTTTTAACATCTTATCCATAGCGTGTTCGTCATACAAGTATTCAGAAGTTTTACCGCTTGTGATTTTGAACAATGGAGGTTGTGCGATGTACACATAACCGTTTTCAATCATAGGTCTTGCATAACGGAAGAAGAAAGTTAACATCAATGTTCTGATATGAGCACCGTCAACATCAGCATCTGTCATGATAATAATTTTGTGATATCTTAGTTTTGAAATATCAACTTCTTCCGGATTTCTGCTGATTTTAATACCGAATGCTTGAACCATTGCCTGAATAGAATCACTGTTGTAGATTTTATCTAATCTTGCTTTTTCCACGTTAAGAATTTTACCTCTTAATGGTAAAATTGCTTGAAACATTCTGTTTCTGCCTTGTTTAGCAGAACCACCTGCAGAATCACCCTCAACGATATAAATTTCACATTGAGCAGGATCTCTGTTAGAGCAGTCTGCAAGTTTACCCGGTAAGGTAGAAGTTTCAAGAACAGTCTTACGTCTTGTTAACTCTCTTGCTTTTCTTGCGGCTTCTCTTGCTCTTTGAGCCTGAAGTGTTTTCTCAATAATTTGCTTTGCCATCTTTGGATTAAATTCCAACCATTCTTGGAATTTTTCTTTAACGGCATCCTGAACAGCACCCATTGCTTCTTGTGAGCCTAATTTTTCTTTAGTTTGCCCTTCAAATTCAGGATTTGACAATTTAACAGAAACGATAGCTGTTAAACCTTCTCTAACATCATCACCTGAAAGGTTTTGTTCAGAATCTTTTAGTATATTGTTCTTTCTTGCATAATCATTTAAAACACGAGTGATTGCGTTTCTGAAACCTGTTAAGTGAGTACCGCCATTATGAGTGTTAATATTATTTGCGAATGATAAAATAGATTCACTGTAAGAATCTGTATATTGCATTGCAACTTCAACTCTCATTCCGTCAACTTCCTTATCTATATATACCGGAGGTTGGAATAAAGGTGTTTTATTTTTATTCAAATATTCAACATAGCTTGCGATACCACCTTCATAATGGAAAACTTGTTCATCAGGCTGTCCGTCTCTTTCATCAAGAAGAACAATTTTTAACCCTTTGTTCAAGAAAGCCATTTCTCTGAATCTTGTGGCGATAACATCGTTATCAATAACAGTTGTTTCTGTAAAGATTTCAGGGTCAAGCCAGAAAGTTGATTTTGTACCTGTTTTTAAAGTTTCTTTTCCTTTTTCTACCTGAGAAGTAGCTTCACCTCTAAGATATTGTTGTTTCCAAACATAACCGTCTCTTGAAACTTCAACAACCATCTTTTCTGAAAGAGCGTTAACAACAGATGCCCCAACTCCGTGAAGCCCGCCTGATACTTTGTATCCGCCATCACCAAACTTACCGCCTGCGTGAAGAACTGTGTGAACGATTTCTAAAGCTGATTTACCGCTGTCAGGTTTAATGTCTACAGGGATACCACGTCCGTTATCCTCTACAGTGACACTGTTATCCTTGTGGACGGTTATTCTGATTTCCGTACAATAACCGGCTAATGATTCATCAATTGAATTATCTACAATTTCATATATACAATGGTGTAAACCTCTTTGTGATGTTGAACCAATGTACATGCCGGGTCTGAGTCTTACAGCTTCTAAACCTTCTAAAACCCTAATATTATCGGCTGTATAACCTTGTTCTGCCATATATAATCTCCTCAAAAGTCTAAACTATTCTTTATAACAATTATATTACAAACTGGGGCTAAATCAAGCTATATTAAGGCTTTGTAGGAAAAGTTTTACATTTCGGGCATGGTATTTGTTTTTTGTGAATTATGAAGAGGTCTAAAAAGTCAAAATTAAGTAATATTCTTAATTTACTTTATACAGAAGAAGTCTTTAATACAAGAGGCATTATCACTTGTTGTGAATATAATAAGAATATCACCGGTTTTAATAACCGTATCACCTTTCGGAATTATAATTTTGTTTCGTCGTTGGATTATACTAATAATTGCTTTTACCGGTAAATGTAAATCCATAATTCTAATATTATTAAACTTTTCATTTTCTTTGTTTAAAGAGATTTCAATTATTTCACCTTTTCCTTGTTCAACAGTTGCTAAAATGTCAACTTTTCCGCCTGAAATATTGTTTTTCACTTCGTTCAATGCGGCGCTCTTGTCTGATAATGCTATATCAATCCCAACTTTTTCAAACAACGGAATGTTTGTGTTCTTTGACACACGTGAAATAACACGTTTTACACCAAGCTGTTTTGCTAAAAGCGAGCACAACAAATTCTTTTCATCATTATTGGTAACACTTACCACAACATCACTTGAAGCTATATCCTCCTCATTAAGAAGTGATAAATCAGTCCCATCACCGTTTATAACAAGAGTTGTATTCAAAATCTCAGCAAGCTTTTCGCATCTTTGAGAATCTCTTTCTATAATTTTAGTCCTAATTTTTACATCTTCTAAATTTTCAGCAAGCATTAAACCAACATTACCGCCGCCGATAATCGTAACTTTTTTTGACACATCTTTTTCATGAAAAAATCTACCCGCCAATTTATCCAATTGATTTGATAATCCCATAAAAATAGCTTTGTCATCTATTGTAAATATGGTATCTCCGTTAGGAACAGATAATTCGCAATTCTTTGAAACCCCGACAAGCAAAGTATCTTTTGGGAAATCACAATCTCTGACTTTTTTGTCAACAAGAACAGAATTTTCCTGAATTTTATATTCTAAAAGTCGAGCTCTGCCATTTGCAAAATTTTCAACATCGAGAGCCTTAGAAACGGTAATAATTCTGAAAATATCCTGAGTAAGCAATTCTTCCGGCCAAACAATATCATCAATATATAAATCTGAATACGTAAAGTCACTGTCTTTATTGAAACCCAGAGATGTTTTATACTCTTCCTTACTGACAAAACAAACAGTTCTAATCCCCGACACACGCTTTGCAGTAAGACAGGCAACTATATTTACTTCATCAGACTCGGAGCACGCTAAAAACAAATCAGCTTCTTTTATATTTGCTTTTTTAAGCACATCTATATTTGATGCATTGCCAACAACACAACCTATATCAAGCTTGCTAAAGTTACTTGTAAAATTTTCTTCGTTATCTATTATCGTTATGTCGTGATCTTCAAAAAACTCTGTTGCTATAAGGCAGCCCAGTTCTGTTGCCCCGTAAATAATAATATTCATTCCTAAAATATATACTAAACTAATATATAAGTCAAAAGGGGTAAATATTAATTATGTTTAATATGTTTTCCTATATATATTATCCCTAAAACAACACATGCAAATATAATAACTGCATCAAATTTATGCCAAATATGTTTAAGTGTGTTGAAATTTTCACCAAGTTTGATGCCGACATAAACCAAAACGTAACTCCAAATTAAAGAACCTAAAAACGTCAAGGTAAAAAAGGTTCGTTTTCTAGCTTTTAAAATACCTGCAGGAAGTGATATAAATGTTCTGATTACAGGCAGCATTCTACACAAGAAAAATGCCCAATCCCCGTATTTATCAACCCATTTGTCCGCATTATCAAGATCTTTTTTTGAAACTAACAGATATTTACCATACTTTTCAAAGAATGCACGCCCACCGAAGTATCCGATGTAATAAGATGGAATAGAGCCTAAAACACAACCTAATGCACCAAATAATGCTGCAATATGAATATTAGGGATTTTACCAATAGTCACAAGATAACCTGCAAATGGTAATATTGCCTCACTTGGAAGCGGAATATTACATGATTCAATTGCCATCAATATACTAATACCAAACACCCCAAATGTTGAAATAAATTTTTCTATAAATGCAATAAGCACGCTTAATATTTGATCAACCATTCAATTAACTCTCCTATAGAATATTGTTCTTTTATAATAATAAACTTTTTACCTGTTTGTTGTTTGACGTAATCTAAATCTTTTCCATCTAAAAAGAGTTCCGAAAACGGCTTTAACATAACAGACGGAATAACAACATAATCAGCATTTGAATCTTTTACCGTACGAATCAAATCATCGGATGTAATAAGCCCGGCAACAGTAATGTTTTCACCCCAGTAATCAGAGCGAACAGGTTTTACTTCACAGGTTAAGTTTTCAATTTTATTAAGTTTTTCTGATACATAGTCAATCGCAATTTTACCTGCATAAGATGATGCAAACGCAAGTGACAACGGTTTTGAAATTTTCTCAGGTAAAACTAAACTGTCAAAATCGTCCATAAACATGCGCAAAGCACCGACACCATCATCCAACTGATTAAACCCGCAATAATAATCGGCAGATGGAATATCTTCTTCTGCCAACAAGAAAAATTCATCAGAACAGCAAACTTTATCATATTTTTTTGAAATTTCCAATGTTTCTTTAGCAACTTTTTTGTCAACACGAGTTAAATTATTATCATTTCTGTACGTAGTTATACCAACAGGAACGATTGCAACAGACAACAAACAATCTCCGAACGAATCAAGGTCTTTAAGAGTACGCTCAAGTTCAGCACCGTCATTGTAGCCCGGACACAGAACTATTTGTGCATGAAAAGGAATATCTTGCGATTTAAACCAAGATAATTCTTCCATTATTTTTCCTGCATTTGGATTTTTTTGCATTTTTACTCTTAATTCAGGGTTTGTTGTATGAACAGAAACATAAAAAGGTCCTAAGTGCATTCTTGCAATTCTGTCTTTATCTTTCTGTGTCAGATTTGTAAGAGTAATGTACGTTCCTTGTAAATAAGATAATCTGTAATCATCATCTTTTATATACAGAGTATCTCTTAACCCCTCCGGTTGCTGGTCAACAAAACAAAAAATGCATTTATTCAGGCAAGGATGAATTTTGTCAAAAACAGCACTTTCAAAAATTATACCTAAATCTTCATCATAATCTTTTTCTAACTCAATTTCTTCAATTTCGCCATTTTTCTTTTTAATTTCAAGAGTTAATTCTTCGCTATTTACATAAAATCTGTAATCAATCAAGTCAGCAAGTTTTTGTCCGTCAATAGATAATAAGATATCTCCCTGTTCGATTTCTAATTCTTCAGCTATTGAACCTTTTTCTACTCCACTTACTATTGCAGGCATTTTTCAATCCCTTCGACAAGATTATACAAATTTTTATATTCACAAATAGTATTATCTAAAACCATTTTGCCTGAAAAGTTGTTTTCAAAATATCCGCCTTTTAAAGCCTTTTCTGAAAAATTAGATATTTTTAACAACTCTGCTTTTATCATTTTACACAACTCTTTTTTACCGCTAACTTCTAATGCATCAAGGCAAATAAGTCTAATTTTTATTGCAGGTAAAAGCTTAACAGGATTATCGCTGAATGGTTCAAGCAATTGTGTCGATAAAAACTCTTTTCCTTCATTTGTAATGTTGTAATAATAATAAGGTTTGCCTCCTTCTGTCATAAATTTATCAGATTTGATACAACCATTTTTTTCAAGACGTCTTAATGCAGGCTGTAAAGTTCCAAAACCGGGATTTGTAATCATACCAAAAAATTTTTTCATACTTTTTGATATCCCATACATCGTATTCTGCCCGTTTAATAATAAATAAAGTATTAGTATTTCAGTCATAAAACAATGATACCATAGATTACAACAAATGTGAAAAATCTTCCTATTCTAATATAAATAATCTTATGATATTATATTTATATGTTCACAGGAATTATAGAGGAAATTGGTAAAGTTACCTCAATTTCAACAGATAAAATCACAATCAATTGTTCAAAGATATTATCAGACAGTAAAATTGGCGACAGTATTGCTGTTAACGGCGTGTGTTTAACAATTACCAAAATGTCAAATAACTCATTTACGGCTGATATATCACCTGAAACACTAAAAGTTACAGCTCTGTCAGAATTAAAAAACGGTTCTTCTGTTAATTTAGAAAGAGCGCTCACTTTGTCCTCGAGATTGGGCGGACATATAGTATCAGGACATATTGATACCATAGGCAAAATCTCAAAAATTTCTAAATTAAAAGATTTTTATGAGCTAACAATTGATTTTGACAAATCTTTCGGAAAATACGTTGTCAAAAAAGGTTCAATCACAATAAACGGGATTAGCCTAACCGTTGCCGAATGCGGAGAGGATTTTGTTACAATTGCAGTAATTCCTCATACCTACGAAAATACTATACTCAAAGAGCTTGCAATTAGCAGTATTGTAAACATTGAATTTGATATTTTGTCTAAATATGTTGAAAAATTTTTATCAACAAGTGATAATAATAGCAACATCACAGTCAATTTTTTAGCAGAGAACGGATTTATATAGATGGATAATGAAAACTTATTTAATACAATAGAAGAAGCATTGGAAGACTTTAAAAACGGAAAGCCTCTAATTGTAGCTGATGATACAGACAGAGAAAACGAGGGAGATTTAATATGCTCTGCTCAGACTGTAACACCTGAAATAATAAATTTTATGTCAAAGGAAGCAAGAGGTTTGATATGCCTTGCAATATCACATGATATTGCAGATAAATTAGAACTGCCGCAAATGGTTGAACAAAATACCGAAAAGATGAAAACTGCGTTCACATTAAGCATAGATGCCTCAGAAAAATATGGTGTAACAACAGGGATTTCTGCATACGACAGAGCAAAAACAGTAGAAGTTGCAATTGCGCCGGATGCTCAGCCAAATGATTTAAGACGTCCGGGACACATGTTTCCTTGTGTTGCAAGACAAGGCGGCGTATTAGTAAGAACAGGACACACGGAAGCCGTTGTCGACTTAGCAATCCTTTCAGGACACAGACCTGCAGGTGTTATGTGCGAAATAATGACTGAAGATGGTCACATGGCAAGACGTGATGAACTAAAAGAATTTGCAAAAAAACACAATATAAAATTTATTACAGTTGCTGACCTTATTGCATATCGTTTAAAATCAGAAAAATTAATATCAAGAGATGCGGTTGCAGAATTACCAACAATGTTTGGGAAATTTAAGGTTTACGGATATACGAACAAATTAACAGGACAAGAACATATTGCTGTTGTCAAAGATGACGGTTCGGATAAAATTCCATACATTAGGGTACACAGTGAATGTTTTACTGGAGATGTTTTACACAGTTTAAGATGTGATTGCAATGCACAACTGCACGCAGCACTGCGTATGATTGAAGAACACGGTAAAGGTGCAGTTGTTTATATGCGTAATCACGAAGGCAGAGGTATAGGCTTAGTCAATAAGATTAAAGCTTATGCACTGCAAGACAAAGGTCAAGATACCATCGAAGCAAACTTATCTTTAGGTTTTCCTGTTGACCTTAGAGATTATGGTGTCGGCGCGCAAATAATTTTAGATTTAGGATTTAATAATTTTAATTTGTTAACAAATAACCCTAAAAAGATAATTGGTCTTAAAGGTTATGGTTTAACAATAAATGACGTTATAAATGTAAGAACAGATATAAATGAATATAATGAAAAATATATGATGACAAAGAAAGAAAAAATGCATCATATGTTATAAAAATTCTCTCAATAATAAAAGGAAAAAGGTATGCAAGAGTATAGAGTAGAAAGTTTAACAAAAGAAAAATCAATTTTATTCAAAGGAGTATATTCAGACTTTGTATCAAAAGCCGTTTCTGAATACAAATTTGAACTTCCTCCGCTAACATTCGAAGAGTTTGTTGATGCGGTAAGCGAAGGTTTAATACAGTGTATTGTGCTATATGAAAATGATTTTCCTACAGCATTTTTAGTTTATACAACAGCAATTTCCGAATCAATTGAATTAAATATGATTCATTGTCTGGGTAATGAAGATTTAATAGAAAAAAGAAAAATTTTATTGGAAGAATTTTTGAATAGAACTGAAGATTTAAGAAAAAAAGCAGTTGTTTGTTACCCTATGATGGGTTCACAAGGCGATTTTACAGGAGATATTGCTCACTTTGGATTCAGATTTGTCGGTTTAGCTGTGCTTAGATTTTTAATGAATGACGAGCAGTCAAATTTAATCTTTGATAAAACAGAACTATCCCATGTAGGTTATCAGATGAGAATAGCTCCTTGGAATAACTCATATAAAAAAGAAGCTATAAAAGTTATACATCACAACTTCAAAGAAACTTCAGATGCCTTATTTGACACAAGATTTAAATCAATGCAAGGAACAGAAGATATTATTAATAAAATTATTGATAGTATTTATGGAGAATTTTTACCTGAAGCAACTTCTGTATTGCTTCATTTGGAAAAACCTGTAGGATTCGCATTTACTAACGTAACAGGCGGTAAAATTGCAAATATTCCATTAGTTGCCATCAACAAAGAATTTAGAGGTAAGGGGTACTCAGAACATTTACTAAAACGCTCTGTTGGAATTATAAAAGAATATACTATAAAAGGAGATCGAGCATTTAGCGAAGTCAATGTAACAACTGAAACGGACAATTATGGTGCATTAAAAATGTATCGCAATGTCGGTTTTAAAGAAGATTATTCTTATACCCAAGCATATTTACCTATAAGTAAATAATAAAATTAAAAAATAAGAAGGAGTATGATAATGAAAAAGATTTTAGTATCGTTGTTTGTAATGTTGTCATTTGTTTTAACTTCAAATGCTGCCACTTGGACTGCTAAAGACAGAGTTGCGCCGATAGGACAACAATTACTTACAAAAAATAAAATTAACGTGAAGATTACTTTCAAAGTAGTAGAGGGTATTGCAGACAATTCTGAGTCAGCTAAAACAAAAGTTGTTAACGTTAGCACAACGGATTTACAATATGCGGGAAATGACAACGAAGTCGCAGCAGTTGTTGCAGATGAGTTAGGTCACATTATTTGTTGTCATTCGGACAAGAAAAAAGTCATGAATTTGTTATTAAACAACAATAATAAAACAGATTCAGCAGCTTCTACTCCAACACTTGCTGACGATATTGTCAGTTCAAAAATTACTCAAAAAGAAAATGAAGAAGCTGATGTAACAGCGGTAAATCTGATGATAAATGCCGGATATAATCCGTTGGCTTTAATAGTTTGGGTAACTAAACAACCGGGGTCAACTCTCGATATCTTAAAATCAAGACCAAATAATTTTGACAGAGCTATGGTTACATTTAAATATCTATCTTATGCATATCCTTCAAAAGTCAAAGCAGGTTATGCTTGTCAGGAATACAGAACATTTTTGGCTGATGCCGAACCTGTAATGAAAAAATTAACTAAAAGTAAGAGAAAATTAGCAAAATTCAATAAAGAACAACAAAAACTTATAAATCAAAGACAAAAAGATTTAGATAAATACAGAACAAACGGTGGCTTGAACAGTTGGGGTGTAACCTACGATTGGTTAACAACAACTGAGGAAAATAAATCAAAATAGTTGTTTTTTTGATATCCCTCTCTGATTATGAGAGGGATATTTTGTGTTTAAGGAGAGTAAATGAAAAGAGAATTTCAGTTATATATCGTTCCGACACCAATTGGGAATATGAGTGATATCACATTGAGAACCATAGAAGTATTAAAAGATGTTGATATTATTGCTTGTGAAGATACTCGAACTACCCAAAATGTGTTAAATCATTATGATATAAAGACAAAGACGATTTCATATCATAAATATAATGAAAAGAGCAAAGTAAGTGAGATTATTGATTATGTAAAAAACGGTAAAAAAGTTGCTCTAGTATCTGATGCAGGAACTCCTATGATTTGCGATCCGGGTTCTGTATTATTAGAAGAAATTCATAAAAATGGGATTTCAACTACAGCGCTTCCGGGAGCATGCGCTATTCCGACCTTTTTATCTCAAATTCCCAGAGAAAATGAATTTTTTGTATTTTCAGGATTTTTTCCAAGAACCTCACAAAAAGCTGAAGAATTGTTAACGAAGTATTCTGATGTTAATTTGGTTTTTTATGAAGCGCCAAACAGGATACTTGATACATTAAATTTAGTAAAAAAGGTTAGAGGAACTGTAAAAGTTGCAATAGGGCGAGAATTGACTAAATTATTTGAAGAAGTTGTAGTTGATGATGTAGATGTTATTATTGAGCATTTTAAAGATGGTGTAAAAGGTGAAATTGTTTGTATGATATATTCTTCAAATGATTCGAATTTTGAAATTATGTCCAAAATTAAGTCATTAAAAGATAAAGGTTTTAAGTCTAAAGAGATTGCAACTATATTATCAACATTGTTCGATGTAAATAAAAATGATGTTTATAAGCTTACTATGTAGACAACAAATTTTGTTGAAGGTAGAATAGACTTAAAGGGGAATGATATGGCTGAATGCATAGCGGATGACAAAGTTATAGGAATACCAAGAGGAATGTCTTATTATGAGCATTATCCTTTTTGGTATGGCTTTTTTGGAGCATTGGGGATAAAAGTTATTTTATCAGACAAGACTACAAAACAAACAGTTTCAAAAGGTGCAGCATTGGTAGTTACGGAAACTTGTCTTCCTATAAAAATATACGTAGGACACGTTGTTGAATTGTTAGAAAAAGGCGTAAAAAGAATTTTTGTTCCGTCTATTCAGTCAATTGCACCTAAAATATATAACTGTTCTAAAATCAGAGGACTTCCTGATTTAATCAGAAATATTATTAAAGAAGATTTTGAACTCGTAGAACCGACTATGGATAAGTCTGAAAAAAATCAAGGTTTTTATGAATTTTTAAAAGGTAGCGTGAAATGTTTCGGTATTACTGATTTTGACGTTATAAGGAGTGCTTCAAAAGCAGGTTGGAAATTATATAACAATTTTCATACAATGCTAAGAAACGGTATTTCATACAAAGAAGCTTTGAAAAATGCCCTAAACGGTAAGATAATTTTAAAAGAAGATGATACGGAATATCCTATAAATGTTGCATTAGTTGCTCATGGTTATGATGTATTTGATGATCAGGCTTCGATGAAAATTTTTGATAAGCTTAAAAAGATGGGGGTAAAAGTTTATTCATCTTGTCAGCTTACTGATGAACAAAAAATAGAAGGTTTAAATACTTTAAATCAAAAGATGTATTGGGCAAATGAGTTAGATATGACAGGAACTGCCGGACATTATTTGAAAGATAATAATATAGATGGACTGATAACCGTCAATTCATTTGGCTGCGGACCTGATTCTTTGATGATTGAAAAAATTGTCAGAAAGGCAAAAGAATATAGTAAACCGTTATTATGCCTAACAATTGATGAACATACAGGTGAAGCAGGTTTTGTTACTCGTTTGGAAGCATTTGTTGACATGTTGTATCGAAAAAAACATATTATTCAAAAAAGTGTCAAAAAATCTGATGAAGAGGCATTTGTTCCGAAAACAAATATTTGTGAAAACATTGGAGTTTAGTTATTGAATTTGAGCACTGATTACTCGGTCAATCCCTGCTAAATCTTTAATAACAGTTATTTGAGTATAACCATTTGATTTAAAATATGTTTTTACCAACTCCGATTCGTTTATTCCAAGCTCAAATACAATGTATCCCCCATCGTTAAGGTAGTCTTTGCCATGTTCAATTATTTTTTTGTAAAATTCACAACCTGTTTTTTCTGATGTGAATAAAGCTGTTTTAGGCTCAAATTGAACTTCTCTTTGAAGCTCTGTTCCTATTGGTATATATGGTGGATTTGAGATTATTAAGTCAAATTTTGTATCTTTGGATAGGTTGGAAAATAAGTCAGATTGTATATAATCTACCTGTGCATGGTGTGATAGAGTGTTCTCTTTTGCGATTTTCAAGGCATTTTTTGAAATATCAATGCCGACAACATTTGTATTTGTTTTTAGTTTAATAGTGCAGGCTATACATCCGCTCCCTGTTCCGATATCTAATACATTTTTCAGATTGTTGTCTTTTATTATATCTAACGCATGGTCTACAACAATTTCTGTTTCATCACGAGGGATAAGAACATCCGGGGTAACTTTATAATAATTCCCCATAAAGTATGCCTTTCCGATTATATATTGAATAGGTTCTCTTGTTTTTGCTCTGTGTTCAGCTTTGTTTTTTACTATTTTT
Organism: uncultured bacterium; assembly: GCA_900313115.1. Classification (GTDB taxonomy): domain Bacteria; phylum Cyanobacteriota; class Vampirovibrionia; order Gastranaerophilales; family Gastranaerophilaceae; genus UBA2883. The sequence goes on along the minus strand of OMPX01000140.1, from coordinate 7,500 downwards.
AGCTTTTCATAGTCAAGTGGTTTGCCCATAATTATGTCTTTTGCGCCGTAGTTGCAAAAGTGTTCAATTAGCATTTTTACTTCTTGAACAGCTTCTCTTTGTTCAATTCCCGCTGAGGTCAATATTGATACTATTTCCTGAATGCTCATTTATTATTCTCTCTATTTCATTTTTTATATCAAGTTTTGACAGTTTTTCAGTATTTTGTTTTTCTATATTATATTTTTTACATAAACGTTCGTAATAATAAAGCTGTTTTTTTGTAGGAGATTCTTTTGACATTTTCACCTCCTGCAAAAATTTGCGTTTTTTCTTATCGTATTCTTTCTGTTTTTCAATTAAAGGTGCTTGAGATTTCTTATATTCATAATATTTTTTGCATGCCTTAATGTATTCTTTTGTCTCAGCAATAAATGTTTCATCATAAAGATATTCAGATAAAAATGGAAATCTGGAGGCATTTATTTTTAGGTAATAATCTTGATCTTCAACAAAATTATTAAATATTTCCTCAATTTCAAGTTCTAAGTGTTGTTTAGAATAAGAACGCAGAAAAGTACATATCATACTTTTCTGCGTTTTATCAAAATAATTATAAATTCTTTGTTTTGTTAAGTACAAAATATCCTCTACTTCAGACCATCTCGAATTAAGTCTTCAACCTTAAACTTTTTCTGAGACTGTCTGAAGGCAAGCATTTTGGAATACAAATCCGCTTTTGCACTCGGGACAGATTGATATACTTTGTCTTTATGTTCTTTGACTTCAGAAGTATCCGTTTTCTGAATGTCTAAATTCTCATTAGTGATTAATTTCAACATTTTGTCGCTCTCTTTTTTCATTTAATACCTCGTGTATATATAAAGTATATCCTTCAGAAAAAATTGCCTTTTTTGCTTTCCTAATATTAAGTATTGTAACAAACTATAATTTTCTGTCAAGAGGGAACAACCTCAAATCCTTGTTATGATTGAATATAAAAAATAACATTAATTTTATCTTTTTGTTTTTTTTCTTACTTATCGTAAAATTATTATTTCTTAAAATAATTTTATATCAAGATGAAATTTTTTTATTTAACTATTTTTTTTTGTTAATTTAACAATTCTTAATAATGCAAAAATAATTACGCAATTTTTTTATGTGTATATACTTTATATATGCATAGGATATTATAGGAAGATTTTATGACAGTTGGATATGCACAATTAGCTGAATCAGTTTTACCATATACGGTTGGCGATGGGAAACCACAATACAGAACAAACCCATCGACAGGACAAAAGTACACTTTTGCTCAATTAACATCAATGGTAAGAGAAACTTCTCAGACTTATAATTTTTCATATGTAAATCAATACATTGGTGATGAAAAACATATGTATGACGTTCAAGGTTAGAATAGGAAGTTATCTTCCGCAAATAGTTCTTGCAACATGAACACCTGATGCGGATGCTTGCAGAAGTCCTCTTGTTACACCTGCACCGTCACCTATTGCAAATAAGTTTTTAACACCTTCTGTTTCAAGCTCGTTAGTCAACTTTACCCTTGCGGAATAGAATTTTACTTCTATACCGTAAAGGAGTGTATATCTTGACGCTGTCCCCGGTGCAATCTTATCCAGTGCAAACAACATTTCAATAATACTTGTCAGTTGTCGGTATGGTAAAACCAAACTTAAATCCCCTGGAGTTGCACATTTTAAAGTTGGCTCTATTATGCTGGCTTTTATTCTGTCAGGTGTTGATCGTTTGCCTTCTAACAGGTCCCCAAATCTTTGAACTAAGATACCACCGCCAAGCATGTTTGCAAGTCGTGCAATATGTTGACCGTATTGGATTGGTTCTTTGAAAGGTTCTGTGAATTTTTCACTAACCAACAATGCAAAGTTTGTATTTTTAGTTTTAATATTTGCATAGCTGTGTCCGTTTACAGTAGCAATACCGCTATAATTTTCCTGTACAACTTCACCGTTAGGATTCATACAGAAGGTTCTGACTTCATCTCCAAACTTTGGCGAATGATAAACAAGCTTTGATTCATATAGCTTACTTGTTAACGGTTCAAATACAGGAGCAGGCAGTTCGACTCTGACACCAACGTCAACTGCATTATTTACCATGCCGATTTTGTGTTCGGCAAAAGCTTTTGTTAGCCAATCAGCCCCTTCTCTTCCCGGAGCTACAACAGTATATTCTGCTCTAATTTCTTCTCCGTTATCAAGTAAAATACCCTTGACCTGTTCGCATTCAACAATCAGTTCTTTTGCTGAGACATTATTTATTATAGTAATTTTATCATTCAAATAATCCTGCATGCTTTTGAGTACATCTAAACTTCTTTCTGTTCCTAAATGTCTGACAGGGGAGTGTACAAGTTTCAGTTCTGCTAATGTAGCTTTATGTTCTATTTCTTCAAATGTTTTTAAGTCTGTTCCAAAAACTTCCTCTGTTGCGCCGTGTTCGAGGTATAAATCATCGGCATATTTAATAAGCTCTATTGCTTTATCTCTTGACATGTAATCAACAAGGTGTCCGCCAACGTCAGGAGTCAGAGTTAATTTACCGTCAGAAAATGCTCCTGCACCTCCCCAACCGCAGAGCAAACCACATCTTTTACAATTTATACATTTTGGAGAGCCTTCTCTTATAGGACATTTTCTCTTCTCTATTCTCTTACCTTTTTCAATAAGAACAATTTTCCAATCAGGTTTCAATTTAACCAACTCTAAAGCCGTAAATATTCCGGCAGGTCCTCCGCCAATAATTGCAACGTTGTACATTTATCCCCCTCATATTTAACCACGTGCTCGTGAAAGAAAATGGAAAATTGAAAATGGAAAATGGAAAATTATTCCAAAGCCATTCACTATTCACTATTCGCTATTCACTATTTAACGATACATAAAACACAAAAACAAATAAACCTTTCTTTAAGTAAAGTTACAATTTTCACATTTTTTTATGTTTATAATATAATCTATTTGAGGATAGGTTTATATGTTTAAAGAAACGAAAACACACGAAATTACAGTCGATACTGTCATACTTACTTTAAAAAATGACAGTCTGCAAGTTCTATTGGTCAAAAGAGAGAATGAGCCGTTCAAAGGCAAATGGGCTATCCCCGGTGGATATGTCAGAATGTCCGAAAACCTTGATGATGCGGCAATGAGAGTTTTAAAAGAAAAGACAAATGTAGATAATATCTATTTGGAACAGTTATATACATTTGGTGATCCTTTAAGACACCCTGTTGCAAGGGTTATCACATGTGCATATTTTGCTTTAATTAGAGCAGAAGATGTTAATGTCAGCACGGATGAAAATGTTCAATGGCACAGAGTTGATGATTTACCTGCCCTTGCATTTGACCACAAAGAAATTATTCAGTATTCTCTGAAAAGAACAAGAGAAAGATTAGAATTGTGTCCTGTAGCATATCAGTTGTTGAATGAAAAATTCACACTTACTGAAATGCAGCGTGCATACGAACTTATCATGGGTAAGAGTTTAGACAAACGTAATTTTAGGAAAAAAGTTACCCAAACAGAAGGATTGATTGAGCTTGGCGAGTTCTCAAAAACAAGTTCAAAACGTCCTGCAAGATTGTATACGTTTGAATCTATTAAGCTAAACTCTAAACGTGCCCACTTTATTAAAAAGGAGAAAAAATCATAATGTTAGGTTTAGTTTGGACTATCCAAGTCATATCAGCTATATTGTTAATCGTATTGGTATTGATACATTCACCAAAAGGTGACGGCATCGCAGGGATTGGCGGTTCTGCTCACTTGTTTACTTCTCAAAAAGGTGCAGAAAAAAACTTGAATAAAATAACAACAGTTGTTACTGTTGTATTCACTGTTTGCGTATTCCTGCTCGGCTTTGGTATCGTTCACTAGAGATAATTTACTGAGGTGGATGAATTGAAAAAAGTTTTGGTTACAGGTTCGACAAGAGGTATTGGTAAAGCTGTTCATGATGAATTGTCCAAAACTTTTGAAGTCTTTTCTGTTGCAAGAAATGAAGAACTTCTTAAATCTTTAAATTCTAAAGATTACTGTATCTGTGATTTTTCAATAGATATCAAGCCTCTTATGGATTTTATTCATAAGTATCAGTTTGATATTATTATTAATAATGCGGGGGAATATATTTATGGCGGAATTGAGGATATGACATCAGAACAGATATCCTCAATATACAACACTAATTTAATTTCGCCGGTTAAGATTATATCATCTGCCGTTCCCTATATGAAGGAAAAGATGTGGGGCAGAATTATAAACATTGGCTCAATTTCAGGAGTTATGGGAGAGGCTTATGCGAGTCTTTATTCCTCAACAAAATCAGGCTTAATCGGACTTACAAAGGCTTTAGCTCTCGAACTTGCTGAATATAATATTACTGTCAATACCATAAATCCGGGGTGGGTTGATACAGATTTAGGTAATAATTCTATTGAGGATAGTGACTTTTCAAAAGAAGAAATTTTAGGCTGTATTCCTCAAAAGCGTTTTGTTGCACCATCTGAAATAGCCGGACTTGTAAAATACTTAATATCCGATGATGCAAAAGGTATTACCGGACAGTCTATTAATTTATGTGCAGGATTAAGTGTTGGCTGCTAGTGGGGTAAATATCCTTAGGGGTAAATATATATTTAGCAGTAAATATCTTTCTGCGGCATATATGTCCTTATTTCTTTAAAATATTCAAAATCCTTTTTGCCATCGGAGAAAGTTTTCCTTTTGCAAAATTAAGTGTTACTTCAGGGGTATTGTTTGCTCTGTTTGTTGCAATATTTCCACTCATCTTAAAAACATCTCCGTTACATTCGATAGTTTTTCCGCCGCCTACGTTCAATGCGATTTTTGAACGCTCTGTAAGTGCACCAGTATTTGGATTATATGTTTCTTTTTCTATCGAAGTTAAGGCTTTTGTATTTTTTTTGAAATCATATGTGTATTTTTCAGATTTTTTTCCAACTAATTCAAACGTATCCAACCCATCTTTTTGTATTTTTTGATAAAGTTTCAAGTGATTTTTTTCATATCTTATTAATCCGCCTTCTTCTGTTGCTTGAATAGGATTTTCTGTTCCTTTCAGAACCAATTCTTTACCATCGGATGTTTTAAATGTCCTTAGTGTTTTCGGTGTAGATACCGACTCAATTCTTTCCATACTATTACCCCCTTATCTATTCAAGTTTACTCCTTAGAATTTAACTATGTCAATGGTTGTTAATATATGTAAATTAAGTTATTTACAGTTAAGGATTTATTTATTAATTAGAGCTGATTTTTATATCTAAAATAATAGGTTTTTTATATTCAAATATTTGCGGTAAGACTTTTTTTAGATATTCAAGTGAATTTATTGTATATCCTTGAATGCCATACGCTGAAGCAATTTTTACAAAATCAGGATTTAAAATATTTGATTGATATTTTTTATAACCTTTTTTTATTTGTTGATCTTGTATCATTCCCAGTGAAGAATTATTCATTACGAATATTTTTATCGGTAAATTGTATTCTGAGCACATTCCTAATTCTTGAATATTCATTTGAATAGAGCCGTCTCCGGTTATGCATAGAACAGTTGAATCAGGACGTGCTATTGATGCACCAATTGCGGATGGCAAACCAAATCCCATTGTTCCAAACCCGCCTGAGGTTACAAAGTGTCTTTGTGATTTTGGCTTAAATATTTTTGATGCAATTATTTGGTGATTTCCTACATCAGTCGTGATAATCGGATTATATTTCAGGGTGTAGTCATTAATTGCATTAAGAATATTCTGAGTTGTCATTAAATTCTTCTCATAATCAGTTGTTTTTTGCGTTATGAATAAATTATCTATCCATTTATAATGTGTGTTAAAAATAATATTCTTGGATTTGATTGTTCCGATTATTTGTTGCAGTACGATATTTAACTCTCCAAGTATTTCTTCGTCCATTACAACATTTTTTGAACTGTTTTGTTCAATATTGATGTTTATTATCTTTGATTCTTTAAGGAAATTTTCCATATAACAAGTCGTTCTGTCAGAAAATCTGCAACCAAGAGCAATTACTACATCAGCAGATTGGATTTTTGAATTTAATTTTTCAATTCCGTTATGCCCTATCAGCCCAAAAGACAAATCTCCGACAACTCCTGTTGCCATAAGTGTATTAACAACAGGTGCGTGCGTTAAATTTATAAACTCTCTTACCTCATCTTCCGCTCCGGAGCATCCTCCGCCAAGAATTATAAGCGGTCTTTTTGCATTATGTAATTTATCCAACATTCTAAGCACGCAAGATTGAGGTGCTTCTACTTTAATTTCTTTTCTGTCTTGATAATTTTCTGGTTTAACCTTATTTTCAAGAGCAGATTTTGTGACTGCTACAACCACAGGTCCTTGCGGTATTTTATTAGCATCGTTAATTGCAAGTGATATTATTTTAGTTAAATCTTTTGTCTCTTTTACAAAATAGGATTTCTTTGTATATCCCGATAACACTTTTGTAATATCAACATCCTGAAATTCATTTTTTTCAGAGTTCTCTGACTGCGCACATAAAATGACTAGCGGGGTTCTGTCGGAATATGCATTTAACACTCCGGTAACGGTGTTCGTGATCCCCGGACCTGATGTGACTAAAACCACACCACATTTCCCTTTTACTCTTGCATAACCTTCCGCTGCATGGATTGCTCCTTGTTCATGCCTTGCTAAATAATGTTTAATTTTTGTCGTTTTGGATAAAGAGTCATATATTGGTAATATCGGAGAGCCGGGATATCCAAAAATTGTATCAATACCTTTTTGTATAAGGGTATTGATAATAATATCTGCGCCGCATTGTTGTTGAATATTTAATGTTTGATTTATTGTCTCCATCGAAAAAATTATACAATAAATACAATGATATATTTTATATTTTTATAGCAATATTAATTATTGTAAAAAATACAATTTATTTTTACAAAGTTTAATAAAGACTTGAACTGTTTGAAATAATTTAATTAGAAGCAACTTTATAAAAACAAAAAATCATTTACATGTATGAAGCATGGATTTGTTTGCTTAACAACGATTAAAATTAGTGATACAATTTTAAAATAGAGTTTAACAAGGAAAGCATGGTGAAAGTCCATCGCTGGTCCGCAGCCGTGAAAGTCGGAATACTTGGGAAATTGAGAACTTACGAGACTGAGGAGATTTTAAATTATGGAAGAGACAACTGCAAAAAATGGGGAAGTTGTGGGCATAAATTCTATGTCCTCAAGTGTTACAAATTCAATCAAAGGTGCAACCGTAAAAAAGACAATTGATGCACCGATTGATTCAGCTATTAGCAAAATTGTTGATATTGGTTCTAAAATGTCAACTGACAAAATTAGTATTGTAAAAAAGGATGGTACTTTAGAAGCATATGATATTACCAAGGTAGTTAATGCTATAAAAAAATCAGCAGCAAGAATGTTGATTGAATTATCATC
>OMPX01000201.1 GCA_900313115.1 uncultured bacterium | reverse complement strand
GGTCGAACAACCGCAAATGCTGTCGTGAGCCTGATTTTGCAACAACATTTTATATGCATATTCAATCAATGACGAATATTCTTTTTCTGATTCCGTAGAATGAACTAACCTATCTGCAATATCCAATTTATGGCAAGATATTATATTCAGCCTTTTTAAATCAAGTCTTGACGAGTAGCACCCCTCAAGAATAAAAGTTTTTGAATTATCTCTAAGTTCGCCATTTACTTTAAATTCAGAAAATCTGTCTTTTAATAAATTAATATATTCAAAAATTGTACCGATTTTTATTTCATAATTTTCAAGATGTGTGTTTATTTCTTCTATTTGCTCTAATAGATTAGATTCCACACCCAAATGATCTGCCCCGATTGGCAAAAGAAGTACATCACCTGACTTCTCAGCAATTTTATCTAAATTACTTTTCAAAAACTCTGCCTTCTTTTCAATATCCCACCCTGTTGAAAATACATCATTAAAATATCCTCTTACAAGATTGATAGTATTCATACCCTCCCAACTAAACTCGGCAGGAATGTCACCGCAACCTCGCCATACCATAGCTGAATCTATTCCAAATTCTTTAAGTATGGGTATAGTTGAAGCGGTATGTCCAAAAGTGTCTGCAAAATACGCCGTAAAATCTTCACAGCCAAATTCTTTCGATATCTTTAAACCAATTTCTAAATTTTTTCTAAAACAATTTTCATCAGTTAAAAACTCATCGACCAGACAGTAAAAAGGACCGATAAACAGGCGTTTTTCTTTTATAAATCTTCTTATTTGTTCTTCTTTTTCCGGTCTTATTTTAAGATAATCAAGTAATGCAACAACTTGACCGTCAAAATAAAATGATGGCAATTTATTTTCTTCAAGCATATTGAGAACATTGTCAAAAACCTTTAGCAATCTCATTCTAAAAATTTCAAATTCTCTATACCATTCTCTGTCCCAATGTGAGTGGACATACGCAATTACTTGTTTTTTCATAAAATTATCCTTTAAGTGTGTTTATTATATCAAATTATTTAGTCATATTCAAATTATAAGACCGACTATATAGCCGGTCTTTTGTTTTATCTCGCTATTCCATTATTTATGTTTTCACTTAAATTATCTGATTTGGAGATTGCAATTCGCTGATTTTAGAATTTAAATCATTCAACTTATCTGCACGAACTTCTGCTTTTTGTAAGAATTTTAAACTTCCGTTTCTGCTTAAAAGACCTTGTGCTGTAACATAGTTCTTCATTGCAGTTGCTGAATCAGCATCAACAACTTCTGCTGCTAGTGCATTTCTGCGTTTTGCTTTTCTAACTATAATATTATTTGGATTTTCTGCTTGTCGTTCTACTGCACCATTAATTGTTTCCCAAAATTTTGCATAACCTTTTTTTGATAATTTAGCTGCTTGTTCTTTCATTACAGGTTTTGCAGAGTCAGCAAACAAAACTGCCATTCCGAATGATGGTCTGTTATTACTTACATTTAAATCCATATTGAACTCCTTTATTTTAATCCACATTGGTTTTAATGTTCGTCAAAATAATTGTTGCTAGTTTTTGAAATATTTATAAAGAAATATTACATTAAATTTTTTGATTTTTTACTTTCGGGATTTCCACAATAAAAGTTGAACCTTTATTAACTTCGCTTAAAATAGAAATTTTACCGCCGTGTAATTCAACAAGTTCTTTTGTAATGGTTAAACCCAGCCCTGTTGAACTTTCTTTTTTGGTATAAGCACTATCAAGTTGAACAAATTTTGCAAAGATTTTTCCATGGTATTTTTTGTCTATTCCAATTCCTTTGTCTGATACTTTTAATGTAAAATATTTCTTGTTATTTTCTGCTTTAATTTCGACTTCTTCATTATCAGGACTGAATTTTATTGCATTATTAACAAGGTTGTATAAAACCTGTTGTATTTTTTGATAATCTGCAAAAACGTCAAAATCTTCTTCGCAATCAATAATAATATGAACACCTTTTTTTTGTGCAAGCGGTTTCAGAATATTAGCAACTTCTGTCAGGGCACGCATAATATTAAATTCAGAACGTACAAGTTTTACTGCGTGAGCCTCTATTTTTGATATATCAAGAATTTCATTTATCATTCCCAATAAATGTATTCCTGAAACTCGGATATCAGAAATATATTCTTTTTGCTTAGAATTTAAATCCCCATACAGACCTTCTGACAGTATTTCAGAAAAACCTAAAATAGCATTTAGAGGTGTTCTCAGTTCATGCGATACATTTGCTAAAAATTCTGATTTTACTTTATCCGCTTCTAATATTTTTTCATTTTGTTCTTTTATTATTTTATATGCGTTGTTTTTTTCAATTAAACCATCTTTTAAAGCTTTTAATTGTATTTTAAAAACTTCTGATAATTCCAAATCTTTTATAACGTAAGAAATTATAGAATTGCATGTTTGTAATGTTTGCAAATCATCTTCCGAATATAAATTTTCTTTAGTTGAGCCAAGAATAATGAAACCAAAAACAGTTTGTCCGACAGATAGCTTATGTAAAAGATAAGATTTTCCGCCAACAAATCCCAAAGATTTTATAATAGAACTTTTACCGTCAAGCAGTTTCCCTTTGGCAGAATATAAAAATTCCATATCTTTTTTTGACGGTTTGCTTACGGTATCTTTTAACCCTTTATTTACCGAAGAATATTTCAGTTGAACTGAATCGGGATTTAGATAATAAATATAGCCGACTTCATAGTCAAATACTTCGCTTAATTTATCAAAAATACCTTTTCCGTCTCTATCAGATTTTAGGTTTATTTTGAAAAATGACGGCAAAATATTTAAAAGCTCTTTGTTATCAATTTTCATAGAATAATCATAACAATTTCATCCGTATAAAATCAAATTTTTTACAAATTATTTACTCAGCTTTACTCATTATCAGGTATCTGATATTATAGAGTAAGATTAGTTTAAAGGGAGAGAGTTATGGTAGATTTTGGATGTATCTTTTCAAATTTTAATATAGATATAAGCTTGAGAGTAATTTCTGCAATATGTTTAGGCTTTATCGTCGGATTCGAAAGAGAAATAACAAACAAGTATGCAGGCCTGAGAACACATATTTTAGTATGTTTGGGGGCGTGTGTATTTACAATTATTTCAATATATGGTTTTCCTGAGCTTGTTGATTGGCAGATTGAAGGATACAACCCAACAGGTATCAGAGATACAGCACGTGTAGCAGCACAAGTTGTTACAGGTATCGGTTTTATTGGCGCAGGTACTGTTTTAAGAAACGGGCCGACAGTCTTTGGCTTGACTACGGCAGCGACTCTGTTTATGGCAGCAAGCATCGGTATGGCATGCGGCTCAGGCATGTACGGACTTGCTATTATTGCATCTATTCTTTCTGTTGCAGTCCTTACTCTTATCAGAGTCTTTGAAAAACGTGTTCTAAACAGATGTTCTAAAAATATCAGAAGATTAAAAGTTAATCTTCATTGCCATAATGAAAATATTGATAGTATAAGAGATTATGTGGTTTCTAATTTCAAAACGGTTGAAGCACTAAAAATGCACAAACTTATTGAAAATCCTGAAATGACGAAATTTTCTATAGTCGTTGAACTTGTGAGCAAACGTCCTGTGCAGTATATTTACGATAAATTAGGCACATTAGAAGGGATTGAATCTATATCAATTGATACGGTTAATGAAAAAGGGTAATATGTAACTATTCCCTAATGCTTAATATCAAATTCCCAATGTCTTAGTAGTTTATACTTTCTTAGAAGGAGAGAGTATAAGCACTTTTTTGTGTAATTAAATATAAGTGCTTGATGTGTGGTGCAGTTTTATACATTTGAAATGGAAAGTTCGTATAATTTCTCATACTAAAGTATGATATTTGTCTAACTATAGTATAGAAACAAAGTTTATTACCGTTGAAACGAATTGTAAAGAAATGTAAAATGCTAATAGTGTTGCATTGACATGTTTTCAAGCAACATTAAAAGAAACCATGAAAACAACTGAATAGTTTTATTAATTAACAATGAAAGGAGAATACCTATGGGAATGGCAGCTTCTCAGGCTAGGTACTTATCACTGTCTGCCAGAAAGACAAACACTGAGTACGAAGGCCAACAGTTAAACCAACAAAGGCTTAACTTAGCTAACCAGTCAGCTGATTTATTTAATCAGATGTTGACAATGTCAGTTCCAACGTGTCCTGACAGTAATGACTTTACTACTCTCCAATATGCTTGGAGTGATGGTATTAATGACGAAGTAATTTCTGATTACTATCAAATTGCTACGCCAAATGAAGAATTTAACTATGTTGTAACAAGTTATCACTATGAAAATGTTTACACAGGTCAATCTAAGAAGATGAATGCCCCTGAAATTCAGGCAACGCACACAAATCACTTTACAACAAAACCTGACAAAACATACTATGTTAACCAGTCAACATATCACAAGGAATCTCAACCGGGTGCAGGTGACGATTCATACACCTTGGTGGTTGAAAGAAATGGTATTACTTCAACCCACGTATTTAAAAGAGCGAATACTCAAAATGATGTTGATGCTGTTGAAGAAATTGATGCATTAACAGGCAGAACGACGCAAGCATTAGCAGGTGATAAAGCAACTAAGCACATTAAAGGTGCTGATGATGGTGCTGGCGGAACATATGCTACTAATGAATGGGTATTTCAAGATGCAATAAAAGTTCAGGTTCCTAATAAAGCTTTTGATCCTGAACAACCTGTTAGCGATACTAACAAACCTATGGTAGAGGCAACAATTGCTGCTAATACAGCATTCAAACAGGTTGACTTTGATGATGAAACTCAACGTGCAATCATAGAACAATTATTGTCAAGCTATGGTGCAAAATATGATCCGGCTAAAACATATTACTATGTTGACACAGGTGTGGATTCAGGCATGAAGGATGCAGCAGGTAATGCAATAAATTATTATTCATTCATCTGTGGTGAAGATATGGACGATGCTGTAGGTTCACAAGGTGATGTTGCAAAAGTAGAAGTAAGATCAGGTGACAAAACAGTTTATTATACTGATGGTGAGTTTACATTGACAGGTGCAGAATTATCATCTATAGACTTAACTGACCCTGATCCAAGTCAATGGAAAAATACATTGTATTTCCACAGTGTGGAAAATGACCCTACATATACTAACTTTACGGCAGTTGGTAATTGTGACTTGAATGAAGTTTCATTGAAGGAATGGTCCGAAAATAAAGATATGCAGGTCGAAATTAAGCAAATCTTAAAAGATATGAAAGCAAATAACCCTATTGCATACGGTAATTTGTCAGCTTGTTTCAATCCTGACACAGGTGAATACTTAGGTGGTATTTACTCATTTAAGATGTTCGGACATACATATTACTCAACTACAACAGACTTAGAAGATGCTGTTAAGGGTGCTTGGAGAGAAAAAAGAACCGCTACAAACGGTATTGATTCTCAAAACAAGTTCATGTATTACACATCTACTTATTTGAATACAAAAATAGAAGATACAAAAAGAGCATTGATGGAAACTGATGGTAAGGGAAGATTCTCTACTGTTAAGTTCGAAGATGATGACACCGTTTACACATTAAAATGTGAAACAATCACAGATGATGCTGCTTATCAAGATGCTATGAACCAATACTTCTATAAACAAGAGAAGTATGATAAAGCGGTAGCAGATATCAATGCTAAAACTGAAATAATTCAAGCCGAAGACAGAGAACTTCAACTTCGATTGGAACAACTAGGTACAGAACAGACTGCGCTTCAAACAGAAATGGAAGCTTGTCAAAAGGTTGTTTCAAAGAACATCGAAGGCAGCTTCAAAACATTCGGCGGTTAATAATAGGTTTTTTCAACTCTTTTTCGTTGTTAATTATGGTAAGAGGGGCAAACTTTTTCGAGAGTTTGCCTTTCTGTTTTTTATTTATTTTTTTTAATAGAGTGATATTTTGCTAAACGGTGACTAAGTGAATCGTGACTAAGTGACTAAGAATAATTTACTTAGTCACTTAATGACCTAGTCACTTAATCACTT
>OMPX01000136.1 GCA_900313115.1 uncultured bacterium | reverse complement strand
TAAGGATTTGAGCAGCTTTTTCTCTAACGGTATATTCATTTTCTTTAAGAGTTCTTTCAAGAATATTATAAAGTTCATTTTTATCAAGATATTTACTAAAGTTATTTATCCCCTCAAGACACCAGTATAACTTGAATAGCTGTTTGTTAATTGTATATTTTTTATCTCTGAATACAATTTTATCAAGTCCGTCAAAAGCTTCGTAAATGTATTCAGTAAGTTTTTTTACGTATAGTTTTCCGAATGTTTTGTTATCACTCATCAGCGATAATCCGTCAATAACCATTCTTGAAATATTCGCATTTATATCAATAGTTGATTTCGCCAATATGTCGGGATAGTTACAAAAATAATCTCTATAATTTTCATTTAGGACAAATTCCGAGAATTTCTGAGCAACTGCTTCTCTTATTTTTCCATCGCAGTTTATTAAATTTGATAAAAATATATGTGCATCATTTTCATTTTTTAGTTCGGAAATTTCCAGTGCAGCAAATTGTTTCTCAGGAATATTGCCGTTTTTCAGAAAGGTTATCAAATCTTGGTATGAATAAGAATTAGAACAAAGTTTTAAAGCCTTGTCAAAATTTTCATCTAAACTTTTTTCATAATCTTGTATCAAATTTTTCTCCTGAGATTAACTACAGAAATTATAGCATAACCGATAATGAAGATATAGCAAAGCGCAATATATTTATATAAGAGTTAAAAATCATATTTATGAATGATTATGGCTTTTCGTAAAACTGTATAATAAATATAGGAGAAAACCCAAATGAAAAATTTTGTCTCATTTATACAAAATGCATTGATGATTAATAATAACGATAATAATAAAGTTGGCTTATCTCAATTTAGAGAACGCCCGCAAGATTTTTCCGTTAACAAATCATCATTGAGAAGTAAAGACGTAAAATTGTCTGATTTATTAAGACGTGCATAATCTGTAATTGATAAACTATACTTTTCTATTTGTAGATGGTACAATTACGGTATGAAAATACTTGATAATATGTCTGTCCAAAAAAGACTTTTAATTATAGGATTTGTTTTTAGTACATTGCTTATCGCAATGGTGTCGGTACTTGCTTTGTACAGTATCGATGATAATTTAAACAAGTGTTATAAATATTTTGGTCAGGTGATATCTAAGTCTTTAGCTATTGAATCAGTTGAAATAACAAAAGGCTTATCTAAAGACACATTGTATAATACATTAAGAACTCATTCTATATCAATATTAGAGTCTAATGATGATATGGCTTATATTGAGTTCAGGGATAATAAAGATAACATTATTTATTCCAGCAGAAATGACTCAATGTGTCCTAAAAGAAATCCCCGAATAAATTCGGCTTCATCAATGATAACTTATAAAAACGGTACTCAACAAATTGTAGGTTCTGTTTCGATTGGTCTTACGGGAAGCGTTATAGACGGTATTTCATTAGTAACAAAGTTGTCTTTGATTGTAGCATTTGTAATATGTTGGCTGACAATTGCTCTCATTATTATAATGAATGTTATTTTAGCGATGAAAGAGTTGAATCTTTTATATGATGGTGTTAAGCGTCTTTCGTCGGGTGAGTTTGGATATAAATTAGACAGTAAAGGTGCGAGCAGAGTTGTCAGAGAATTATATAAAGCTTTTAATGATATGTCAGAAAAGCTTCGTTCATATAGTGAAAGCTCCGTAGAATCAATAATGCTTGAGCGAAACAAGTTTGAAGCTATATTGATGAGTATTGCTAATGGTGTTGTTGTGTGCGATAGTTCTGATATTATTCAGTTGGTAAATGAACACGCAAGACAGCTATTAGATGTTACAGATTCGGAAATTTTAAATACAAATATTCAACAATATTGTGATAATAATGGGATTGACGCATTTAAGGAAAAAATAGAAGAATTCAAAAATACCCCTATTTCACAAATGACTGATAAACCTTTGGAGTTTAATATAGAAGTATCTGAAAGAGTTTTGAAAACGGTCATATCGCCAATGTTTTTAAATAGCGGCGATTATGTGGGATATATTATTGTTTTGATTGATATAACAAAAGAAGTTGAAATGGACAGGCTGCGTTCTCAATTTGTATCTAACGTATCTCATGAATTGCGTACTCCTGTTACTGTTTTGAGAAGTTATAGTGATACTCTTGCGAATATGGGTGATGAATTTGATTATGAAACTCAAAAAGAATTTTTGGGAATAATGAATAAAGAAGTAATAAGACTTCATGATATGGTAAATGATATACTTGATTTTTCAAGATATCAGGCAAAAAATATAAACCTTGAAAAAGAGATGCATGATATTCCTGAATTAGTTCAGGAATGTGTTAGCAGGGCTCAAATTTTGGCAAAAGAGAAAAATTTGGAATTTGTTGTAATGATTGAGCCAAACTTACCTCAAATACCGATAAATTATGATAGTATTACAAGAGCATTGATGAACCTGCTCACTAATGCCATAAAATATTCATCAGATAATACAACTGTCAAAATAAGAGCAGAAAAAACTGCTGATTATGTCGTCCTGACTGTGACAGATCAGGGTACGGGTATTTCTGAAGAAAATCAGAAAAAAGTTTTTGACAGATTCTTTAGAGTTGAAACAAGTGCTCATACAGTAAAAGGGACAGGGCTTGGGCTTCATTTGGTCAAAATAACCATTGAAAAACATCATAAAGGTGAAGTTTTTGTTCATTCAAAATTAGGTGAAGGCTCTACTTTTGGTTTTAAACTCCCTACATCAGAAAAGTTGGCAGAGTTGGAAGAAGAAGATTTAAATAAAATTCAGGGATAATTATGAATTACACAACCGTAATTAAGGATATAACATCGCAAGGAAAGTTTAGAATAAACTTAGGTCTTGAGAGAATATCATATCTTTTGGAATGTTTGGAAAACCCGCAGGATAAATTAAAATGTATTCAGGTAGCAGGAACAAATGGTAAAGGTTCTGTTTGTACAATGTTAGCATCTATACTAAAAGAAGCAGGTTATAAAACAGGGCTTTATACCAGTCCGCATATTTTTGAATATACAGAAAGGATAAAAATAAACGGAGTTGATATTTCTCAAGAGGATTTTTCTAAATACTATTCAAAAGTTATTGAATTATCAAAAGAAAATGGTATTAACCCGACTGAATTTGAGATATTAACAGCCATAATGTTTAAGTATTTTGCTGATAATAATATTGATATTGCGGTAATTGAAACAGGTTTAGGCGGAAGGTTTGATGCAACAAATGTTTTAAAAACAAATTTATGTTCGATTATTACTCATATTGATTTGGATCACACAGACCGATTGGGTAACACAAAAGATAAAATTGCATTCGAAAAAGCAGGAATAATAAAACAGGACTCTATTGTTATTACATCAGAAGGATATGAGGCAATTAAGGACAAGGCTGATGAGGTGAATGCGTTATTTGTTTTGACTGCTCCTTGTGTTTCTCCCGAATATATTGATGCGCTATCTTTAAAAGGTGAACATCAGCAAGAAAATTTGGCACTCGTTATTACTGCGATAAAAACAGTTTTTAATAACATAAGTGATGATATTATTATACAAGGATTGCAGAATACAAAAAATCCTTGTCGTTTTCAGTATATTAAAGATAAAAATTTGATTATTGATGGTGCTCATAATCCTAACTGTTTTCAGGCTTTGAGAAACAATTTAGACAGATATTTTCCTGATAAAAAAAGAAATTATGTATTTGGCTGTTTGAATACAAAAGATTATGAAAAAATGCTCTCTTATATTACCAGCGATGAAAACTTAAATAAGTTGTATGTGTATCAGTTTAATAATCCAAATTCTGTTGGTTATGATGTGTTTAAAAAGGTTGTTGATTGTAATCAATTAGAAAGTTTGGATAGTATTTTATGTGATGATATTTTAACAGTCGTATGCGGTTCATTTTATATGTTGAATGAACTTATTTCGAGTGATTTGGTATTTTAGTCAATACCCTTGAATAAATCATTAATATCAACATTTAACACTTTTGCTATCATATATAGATTTATTGCATTGGGGATTTGCCTGCCTGTTTCTATGGCAGTTATTGATGTCGGACTTAAATCTACCATTTCTGCCAATTCCGCTTGGGATAAGTCCTTGCGATTACGCTCTGCTTTAATATTTAGTCCTAAGGCTCTTTTATTCATATATGTATTATGATTTATTGACATTTTTATTTCAATAGTGTATGCTTAATAATATATTAAGTATACTTAATATATTATTAATAAAAGGAGTGTATTTATATGGATAACTTATATGATTTGTTAGATGATTTAAGTGCTAATATTTATTCAACAAATTGTTTGTTAGAGTGTGTGTATGAACTACTAAGAAATGATTGTGGTCATAAGAAAATGCCTGATATATTTCCAATAATAGATATATGTTTGAAAAATAACAAAGATTCCTCAAAAATTTTTGATAAGATAGAAAGAATTGTTTATCAAAATGCAATAAAAGTTTCACAATAGTAGGGTGCGTCGTTTGACGCACCAAATATAGAAACATTATAAACTAAAATTTATAAAAAATGCGGTAAATTTAAATCTACCGCATTTCTTATCTTGTCAGAGAGCGTCTGGCACAAAGTGCCGTCGCCCTACCGAAAATTCGCTAGCAGCAACCGCAAGCGCAAGATTCAGCACAGCCTAAAGCTTTTCTTGCTTCTTCCATACGAACCTTGATTCTGCCGTCTACTGCGATACCTTCACCTGTTGCTTCAGAGATTAACAATGGGTTAATATCTAATTCATCGATGAATTTGTAGTCGCTTACTAATTGAGATAATCTCAACAATGTTTCTTGGATTTGATCCATTTGAGCAGGAGTTGTACCTCTTGCACCTTCTAACAATTTGTAAGCCTTAACAGACTTAATCATTTCAGAAGCATCAACATCAGTAAGAGGTGCAATTCTAAATGTAACGTCTTTCATTACTTCTACGAATACACCACCAAGACCGAACATCATCATTGGACCGTATTGAGGGTCTGTTGCGATACCGCAAACCATTTCTCTTGAACCTTTAACCATTTCCTGAATGATTACACCTTCAAGACCTTCTAACAAGCCTTTTTCTTCAAGTCTTGATAATAGTCCTTGATATTCTTTTCTCAATTGTTCTTCTGATTTGATGTTAACTACAACACCGCCAACATCTGTTTTGTGAGATGTTGTTTTAGAAGTCATTTTCATAACAACAGGGTATCCGATTGAGTTACCAAGGTTAACAACTTCTTCTTCGTTAGTAGCTAAGCCGTATTTACAAGCTCTGATACCATAAGCTTGAAGAACATCAATTGATTCTAATGTAGTTAATTGAGCTCTGTCTTCTTTCAAAGCACCCTTGATAATAGATTCAACTTTAGCTCTGTCTACATCGTAGCAAGGGATTTTTCCTTCAGGTCTTTCCATCCATAATCTTTGTTGATTAAGTCTGTTCAAACCGTCAGCAGCTTGTTCAGAGTACATAAAGAATGGCATATTAACGTCCATATCAGACAATTTTGCGAAGAATTCGCTTGTTGTCATAAATACACCGATAACAGGTTTTTGCGGATTAGCAGCCTTGATTTCCATCAATGCTTTTGCAACGTCGATATCTTTCAAACCTAAGAATGGTAAGTAGATACAAATAATCATATCAACGTTTTCGTCAGCAATAACTGTTTCTAAAGTTTGTTTGTAGTGTTCGATAGGAGCTGATGCAATCATATCTATCGGGTTTTTAACAGATGCTGCCGAAGGCAAGAAACTTCTTAATTTTTCTTTTGTTTCGTCAGTAATTTTTGCCATT
>OMPX01000135.1 GCA_900313115.1 uncultured bacterium | reverse complement strand
TGAAGAAACAGGACAAGTTAATCACGAAAAAGTAGCAACAGGGGCTGAGACAGCAAGAGTAAGTTTTAAAATGTCAATGCCAAAACTGCAAAGCCCTGACTTCAAGAGTTTCATGGAAGCTGCTAAACAATTTGCAGAATCATCACCACCGCCAAAAATTGTTAAAAAATACTCAGATGAAGCTATTGAGCAAGTTAAAACAGGTGGTATTATCGGTAATATTGCAAACAAAATTGTCAAAAAGCAGCACGGAGATCATTAGTTTTTATATTAGTAAAAAAGAGCCATTAGCGGCTCTTTTTTTACATAAAAAAAGATTAGAAAAAACAAATACCAGAATAATTATCAGTTATAACTAAATTCATAAATTTAATAATTTGAACCGATACGCTTATATTTTTGATCTGAGACCAATTGTATACTTATATTCATAAATTCTATGTCATCATAGTCAATATATGCCCTTTGCATCAGATTACGTCCTGCTTTTATTGTTATAATATTTTTTTGATTAAATTTTATAAAATTATGAGGCAATCTAATCTTTTGATTATCACCATTAATTTGAATTTCAGCAATTTTATGACCGTTTAAATAAACAGATGGAGGACTTGCAAAAGATGTTGTTATTCTGTTTTGCCCAATCCCTCTTGCTAAGGCTGTATCAATACCTACAATCGAGCCAATGACAAGATAATATTGTTTGCCGTTAATATTTGGACCAATCTGAATTTCTTTAGAATAAACAGGACCAACGGCTCTTGATTTGAAAAATCCTGCATTTGCTGATGCAGTTGAATAATTATTATCTCCTAAATGACATAACATTGTTTCAACTGCTATGTCAAATGGAGTTAAAGACTCAATCTTAACAACAAAAGGCTGTAAACACATTTTTTTATTGATAGTTAAAGAAAACGGTTTATAATTTTCTTTTTCAACAGAAACAATTGCACTGCCATTTATTTGAGCTTTTATTTCAAAATGCCCGTTGATATCTGAATAAGTAACATAATTGTTTGAGGGGATGGTAATTCTTGCATTTGAAATAGGCTTATGTGTGGATTTGTCAATTACTGTATTGAAGTGTTTTAATTGTTCGTTAGTATTAATTCCTCCCTGAATTACTGTAGAATATGATATTACAGGGATATTTATTATTAAACATAACACAACAAATAATCTTATAAAAAAATTGTTCATAATAGAATTTTTCACTACTACACCTTAAAAAATACCGCACTTTGTAGTATGTTTAATGATATTTTTTGAAAAGTAAAAATTATATTTGATATTTATATTTTTTTTTGGTATTCTTTTTTTTGTAGGGTTTGTATCCTAACTTGAAAATTAAATATGCCGATGTGATGGAATTGGTAGACGTGCTAGACTCAAAATCTGGTGTAGGCAACTACGTGTCGGTTCGACCCCGACCATCGGCAAATAAAAGAGGATGACATTTGTTGTCCTCTTTTATTATGTTTAAAATAAGCTAAAACAAGGGGAGAACCAACAAAGCGCAGCTTTGTTATTGGTTCGAGCGACCTGCGAGCAGAGTGCGAAGGTTTTTCTTTGAAAGAAAGAATGTTTCTGAAAAGAAAAACTGTAGGCACGTTTAACGCGAGCAGGTTAAGATGCCCCGACCATCGGCAAATAAAAGAGGATAACATTTGTTATCCTCTTTTATTATGTAAAAATATTCAAAATACCCAAACCGTAGATAATTAAACGGATATTTTTTTTACCTATACGAATATCAATATTGCTGATGTAATCATTATTATTGTTCCTACAATTTTGCGAACAATGTTTTTTTCATTAAATACCTTATATCCAAAATACAATGAAACTAATGATGAAAGCTGAAATAAAGCTAATGCAACACCCACTTCTATTTTGGAAAAGACATAATTTGTCGTTAATTGCATTACTAATAACATTACGGCTATTATCAAACAATTGGATATGTTTTCTTTAGCTACTATAAATTTTTCTTTTTTTATAAGAAAAATAACAAAAGTACATATAAATCCACTAAAACACCACAATATTAGACAAACATCAAACGAAGACAATAGTATTATTTTTTTCAAGAAAGAAGCTTCAATTCCCGAACACAGAAGAGCAAATATACGCAATCTCACATCACGTCTTAAAAAGACCTTAAGAGAGAATTTGCCGTTTGAAGGTTCTAATACAAATAAACTTCCTATTATGATAAAAATAACACATAGCAAATCCTTAACGCAGGGTATTTCGCCTAATAATATAAATGCACCGAATAATCCGACAACAGACTTATATGAATTTATAGGAGCTAAAACAGACAGTTCTCCTATTCTCAAAGCTTCTATTAATGCAATAGTTCCAATTGTACACAAAAGACCCGCTATTATTACATTTATCCAAAAATCAAGACTGAATTGTGTCCAATCAATGAATAATGCTGGAACGATACACATAACACTCATAAAAAAATATGAGCTTAAATTTGTCATAATTGGAGAGCTTAGCACAGATGCCTTCTTCTGATACAAATTAGCTATTGAATTAGAAAATATTCTGCCAATAAGTGAAATTATCGTAAACATTAGAACACCAGATTTTTCACCAACAGAACTTGTATTTCACCCGCTTTTAATTTAGTTTTTATTTTCCCGTTTGAATATTCATTTTTAACATTTTCAGAAATTCTTAAATTTAAAATTTTCTTATTTGGTTTTAACTTAGGGACTTTCACAACAACATCTTGTGCAGACTTGAAATCCATATTTCCGATTACAACAACTGTTTGATTTCCCATTACTCTGGCATAACTATAAACTTTGGGATTTGAAGTCTTTAAACAGACAAATTTTGAATTATACAAATCTTGAGCATAGTAGTTTTTAAACTTATTTGCCAAAACAAATTCATTATAAATTGAGTAATTTTTCCCACCTGGTTTTCTTGAGAAATTAAAAATATCAATCTTACCATTATGAGTAAAATAATATTCATCATCTGTCTGTGAATTTTGAGCATTTTTATTAGCCCATTGATAATTATACGTATCACCGGTCGGGAAACCGTCAATATAATAGGAGTTTAAAGGTAATGTTGTATTTAGCCAAATCAACATTTTTGAAAAATTTTCACCTTTAATCAATATCGGACTCACTTCATCATGAGTAGAAAATGCGCCGACACAAGCTTTCTGATTATCATACTTTTTAAATAATTTAATATCATTTTGAACAGTTGATATAAACTCTTTCGCCGTTTTCATATTTTTAAATTCGACATAACTTCCTAAATATCCGTCAAAGCCTGCCTCAAATAGTTTATCAACTGATGTATTCAAAGCATATTTTGAAACGGGTTCTGTCCATAAATTAGATGCTTCAGCCAAGAATAAAAATTCAGAATCTTTTTCTCGTGCATATTTTATCAATTCTGACCAAAATTTATACGATTTCAATCTGGCAACATCAGCTCTTATACCATCTGCACCAATACTAATAACCATATCTATAAACTTTTTATGTAAAAGGAATAAATCCTCATTTACCTGTTTTTCATCCCCGCAATCAAATAACCTTACATCAGTCCAATCAAGTGGAACTACAGGACTGTTATTTTCATCCTTTACAAAATATTCGGGATGCTCAACATATAAATCATACGCTCCACAACTTGGTAAATCTATTATTACTCTTATGTTTCTTTTATGACACTCTTTTACAAACCTTTTTGCTTGTAAAATGCCGTTTGACGATGTATATTTTGATAACAATTGCGGATTTATGCTGTCAAATCCTGACATCGCATACAAAGAACCTGCCGTTCCGAATGCCTTAATTTTACCGACAGGAGTTATTGGAAGTATATGCAAGGTATTTATACCCATTTTTGACAGATTGTCTAATTCATCAATTGCATTTATAAAATTACCGCTTTCTTCGTTTTCATCTATCAATTCGTTACCGTTTAAATCTTTGGCATTGAATGTTCTTATATTTATTGTATAAATAATTGCACCGTTTCTCAAAAACAAAGTTCTCAAATCATTATGCCAATCACCCGAGATATTCTTTGATAAGACCGGAACACTTAAAAATACACACAATATTGTTATAATAACTCTCTTAAACATAAAATATACTCCTTAGTATATATAATACAATAAAATTCCTGATAACACATTATATTAACTCTGTTTATGATAAAATAAAAAAAGAAATGAGGATTAAAAATATGGAAAAGTTTTACGCAACAACAGCAATTGATTATGTTAACGGCGCACCACATATCGGTCACGCTTATGAGAAAATTTTATCTGACGTTATATACAGACACTATACACAAAGATGTGATAATACTTTTATGCTTACAGGAACAGACGAACACGGGATTAAAATCCAAAAAACCGCTGCATCAAGAGGTATTACACCAAAACAACTTTGTGATGAAAATTCTCAACAATTTAAAGATGCATGGAAAGCGTTAAACTTTGATTATTCAAAATTTATAAGAACAACTGATGAAGAACACGTCACAGTTGTACAACATATATTCAAAAAATTGGTTGAACAGGGTGATATTTATAAAAATAAATATACAGGTCTTTATTGCAGCGGTTGTGAAGCTTTCTTGAGTGAAAAAGATTTAACAGAGGACGGCTTATGCCCCGATCACTTAAAGAAACCTGAAGAAGTAAGTGAAGAAAACTATTTCTTTAAGCTTACAAAATACAAAGAAGCTATCGCAAAACACATAAAACAAAATCCTGATTTTATAGTCCCT
>OMPX01000133.1 GCA_900313115.1 uncultured bacterium | reverse complement strand
CAAATCTAACTTTAAAGAAGGTTTGTCAGTTACTGAATACATCATTTCATCATACGGTGCTCGTAAAGGGCTTGTAGATACAGCGTTGAAAACAGCTGACTCAGGTTACTTAACAAGACGTTTGGTTGACGTTGCTCAGGATGTAATTATTAAAGAACATGATTGTGGCGGCGAAAACTATATTAGTATGAAACCGATTGTTGACGGTGACAATGTAATTGTTCCTTTAATCGACAGATTATTAGGCAGAACTATTGCAGAAGATATATATGATGAAGATGGAAAGACTTTATTAGTAGCTAAAAATACTACAATGGGTCGTGAAGATATCGAAAAGATTTCTCACTTAACATTGAATGAATTAAAGGTACGTTCAGGTCTTACATGTTCATTAGAATATGGTGTTTGCCAAAAATGTTATGGTTGGGCTTTGACAACTCAAAAATTAGTTGATATCGGTGAAGCAATTGGTATCATTGCTGCTCAATCAATCGGTGAACCCGGTACACAGTTAACATTAAGAACATTCCACACTGGTGGTGCGGTTGGCGTTAAAGAAGCTATAAAATCATTCACTGCAAGAGAAGATGGTGTAGTTTCTTCTAAACTTAAAACAAAAGAATTAAGAACACGTCACGGTGATGTCGTTAATGTTGTTATGTTTGAAGGTGATATTGAAGTTAAAGGTGAAAAACGTTCAAGCAAATATCACATTCCTGCAGGTTCAATTCTTACGGTTAAGGATGGCGATAAAGTTAAAAAAGGCGAAGTTATCGGTACATTTGACTCAACAGCTCAAAATGAACACGGTCGTTTGACTGAAAAAGCTACAAAGGATATCAATTCTGATATAGCAGGTCAAATTTTCTTCCAAGACTTTATTGCAGATGAAAGAAAAGACAGACAAGGTAACATTTCACGTACTGCAAACAAACAAGGTATTGTTTGGGTTATCGCAGGTGATGTTTATAACTTACCTGGTGGTTCTAAGATTTTGGTTAAGGATAAGCAAGCTGTTAAGGCAGGCGAAGAAATCGCTGAAACCAATATCATTTGTGAACACGGTGGTGAAGTTAGATATAGTTCAGACTTGGTTATTGAAGATGCTAAATTTGAAGGTAAGAAGATTAAGAAGATTGTTCAAGGTAAAGAATTAACAATCGTTATTGCTTCATTGATTCCATCAAATGCAACATTTGAACAAACAAAGAAAGAACAATTCTGGACAGTTGATGGTGATGGTGAAAAATATATCGTTAAAGCTCCAATTGATACAACTGTTGAAAACGGCATGGTAATAGCAGAGTTGATTGATGATGAATATACAGTTTCTTCATCAGGTGAAATCAGATACAACGGTATTGAAGTTGATGAAAATCAAATAATTACCAAAGCTGGTGAAGTTGTATTTATTCCTGAAGAAGTTCACCAAATCAATAAAGATTCAACTTTGAAGATGGTTGAAAACGGTACAGCTGTTACAGAAGGTACTGAAATCGTTAAAGACGTTTATTCTCATATCGATGGTATTGTTGAATTTAACGAGTTTAATGATGTTATTCATGAAATTACAATCAGACCGGGTGAATTACACACATTAACAAGTGTAAATGATTTGAAGGTAGAAGAAGGTGCCGTAATTAAAAAAGGTACTGTTATTGCTGATGGTATCAAAGCAAAACAAACTTCTATCGTTACAATCATGGAATCAGGTTTTGATGATTTAGATATTGATGATTTAGATGAAGAGATTGATACAACTGTTGGTTTGGAAGAAAAACCTATCAACATTTTGGTAAGACCTGTTCAGGTTATGAAAATCAGTCCGAAAGATGTATCAATCAGATTTAATACATCAGATGATTTAATTGATGTTGTTTCAGAAACTCAATTACAATACAAAGATGGTGCAAGAGTTAGAAATCTTGACGGTGCAACTTTGACAAGAACAAGCTTGAAGTTGTCAATGGAAGGTTACTTATCTCACTTAAAAGGTCTTGTAGAGCTTGATGATCAAGGTCAATTAAAGGTTGTAGTATTAGAAACATTAATCGTACGTCGTGAAATGGAAGGTAATTCAAAACTTAATGCTTCATTACAAACAGAATTGCTTGTAAAAGACGGCGAAGTAATTGAACCGCATACGGCTGTTGCAAAAACAGAAGTATTGGCAATTGCTGACGGTGTTGCTTCTATTTCAGGTAATGAAGAAGAAGCCAGACGTTTATTATTACAATCAGCTGAATACGAAACTGAAGTGAAAATTTCAGGTAAGGCTTTAGTTAAAGCTGACGCATTTGTTAAACAAGGCGATGAAATTGCTGACAGCGGTGAAACTTCTCCTGTATCAGGTCTTGTTGTTTCATCAGCTAAGGGTAAAGTTGTAATCAGAGCAGGTCGTCCTTATTTGATTAGTGCAGGTACTCAATTGCAGATTGTTGAAAGTTCGCTTGTTCAACGTGGTGATAGTGTTGCGACATTATTATACGAAAGACAAAAAACAGGTGATATCGTTCAAGGTTTGCCTAGGGTTGAAGAATTGTTAGAAGCAAGAAAACCAAAAGATTGTGCTATCTTAGCAGAATATGATGGTAAAGCTATTATTGAAATGGATGAAGATGTACCTAGATTATTCTTGGAAGATGAAGAAGGTACACGTAAGGAAGTTAAATATACTTTCGATTCAAACATTATCGTTTCTAACGGTCAGAAAATCAAGAAGGGTGATCCTTTGACCAGTGGTTCATTGAACCCACACGATATTATCAGACTTTGCGGTCCGGAAGCTGCTCAACAGTATCTTGTTGACGAAGTACAACGTGTATATCGTTCACAAGGCGTTGAAATTGCTGATAAACATATCGAAATGATTGTCAGACAGATGACTAAGAAGGTTAAAATTCTTGAACCGGGTGATACAAACTTCTTACCTGGAGAATTGGTTGAAACTCACTTATTCGAAAAGGAAAATGAAGCTGTTATTGCTAAGGAAGGAACTCCTGCTGAATGTGAATATATGTTATTAGGTATTACAAAGGCATCTTTGAATACTGAAAGCTTTATCTCAGCAGCATCATTCCAAGAAACAACAAGAATCTTGACTGAAGCAGCTGTTGAAGGCAAGAAGGATATGTTGAGAGGTCTTAAAGAAAACGTAATCATTGGTAGATTGATTCCTGCAGGTACAGGTTATCATCATTTATCATTTGCAAACGAAGAAAAAGACAGAGAAGCTCAAAGAAGAGCTGCTGCTCAACGAAACCAGGCAAGAAAACCTTCAGCTATCTTAGAAGAAATTGAAGGTATGTTTGGTGCTCCTGATTTGCTTGTTCAAGATAATGGAGATGATCTTATTCAATAATAATTGATAATGATTAAATAAAATAAAGAGGATATCTGAATTTCAGATATCCTCTTTTATATTATATATTTTATGCAAAATAAATAATATCACCCTATATAAGTGTAATATTATATAAGCTATTATAAATAAACTATATTATTATCTTGTTTCATAAAATACGGTAAATGTATCGGTAGTTAATACTTTTGCGTGTCCGCCGTGGATAGGAACAAATGCAAAACCTGCTACATAAAACATTAGATTTCCTGCCTGATAGAGAGGATACACCCAAATTGAACGGTTTGCACCTGTTTTGGTGACATTTCCATAGAAACATATTTCAGGGTTATTTTTTACATAAAAGTTATCAATAACAATATTGGCAGGACACCCCATTTTATCTGAAGCAGATATAGTTTCTACTCTTCCGATAATTTGTGTTCCTTTTGGTAATATTATACCGTTCAATGATACATCTTTAATTGTCTTAAAGAGGATTTTATCTCCCTCCAGTATGTTGTTCTTAGTTGTCAGATTTTTGATTATTTTTAACTGAACGGGTATTTGAGCCTTTGTAAAATCATACGTATTTTTTATTCTAATTTTCGCAAACTGTTTTGCTGATAAATTTGTCTTAGCTAAATTATCCTCTATATTATTTTTTTTGAATTTTCTTAAAATCGATGTATTCCCAACACGCTCTTGCAACCCCGGTGTAACTAACTCGTCATTTATAATAGGTCCGTCTGCAACTCCGTCTTTTCTAACCCACAACTTAATAGTATCCTGACCGTCGTTTGTAACCTGAGGCACAACAATGTCATCAGTGATTGGCTCTGTTTCTTTAACATAAGTCGGAACAACTTTTGGAAACTCGTCAGATTTAATAAGTTCATCTTCGATTAGTGGTGTTCTTTTTATGCTCGCAACTTGAGCGTTATCAGCAGATGCATTATCAGATATTTCTGCAAATGCTGTTATTTGTGATATACAAATGATTAATAGTGTTGCAATTATTTTTTTCATATTAGTAGTGATAATTTATATTTTTTACTTTTCCGTTTTTTAAGTGTTCTTTTAGTAACATTCTGTTATTTCTTGAGATTAACAAGAAGTTTTGATAATAAACATTGTCTTTATATTCATTATCAACCAAAATTGATGGATACTTTGTATAGATATATTCGTAAATTTTCATCATACGTCTTGTTATAAGAGTATGATTTGAAAATGCATCATATCTGTATTGTTGCATAATCTTATTAAGGATAACAATATAACCGAGAGGGTTATATCCTGCATTAACCATATAATCAACAGCTCTTTTATCAGCAAGAAGATCATATTTATTAGGTGCTACCCAATAGTTTAGAATAGAGATATATCCTCTTAAAACACCATTATAAGTATCAACTCCATGTGATATTTGGTGTGCAAGTAAACCTGCCAACTCATCATCACTGTCAATATATGGAAGAACAGTTGGTTTTAGCCAAACCGTTCTGTTAACAGAACTTACATCAGCCCAACGGTCACGGGTGTAAACTCTGTTTATTACCATAAATATCATTCTGTGTTCTATTCTGTTTGAGTTTAATATATTAAATCCAACCTGATTCATTCTTTGCTGCAATTCTGCTTCAGTTTTTACATCCCAAGAAAAACAAGGTGTTGTTAATATTAGCATCGCAAATAAACCCAATATAAACTTTTTCATGATTTGCTCCTTTGTATTTTAATTTTATATCAAAATTTTGTTATACTCAATTTATTAATATAATCATTACAATTTAAATTTTGATTATACATTTACAGATTCACTATATTTTTCAATTAGTTTATCCAGCTCTCTAACCATAACATTTTTATATGTGCTGCATTCTTCTTCTGTTTTTGCTTCAAATCGACACGTAAATACAGGCTCTGTGTTACTTTGTCTAATAAGTGCAAACCCGCCGTCAAAGACTATTCTCATTCCGTCCATTGTAATTACGTCTTTTATTTTGCTTCCGAAACAATCAGGATTTTCGCTCACATAAGTTTTAAAACCGTCAAGAACAACTTTTTTAAGTTCATTCGGACAAGGATGTCTTAACTCAGGAGATGTGAAAACTTCATCAAACGGAGTAAGCATGTCCTCAATTACAAAATTCGGATTAGATTTTTTATGTTTTGCAACAATTTCAATTATTCTGATACCTGCATATACTGCATCATCAAAACCGTAATATCTGTCCTTAAAGAAGGTATGTCCGCTCATTTCTCCTGCAAGAATTGCACCCTTTTCTTTCATCATGGATTTGATGTAACCATGTCCTGTTTTGCACATGACTGATTGTCCGCCCATCTTATCAATTGTGTCATATAAAACTTGTGAACATTTAACTTCGGATACAATTATCGGTTTTCCTTCACCCTTATAATTTTGAATAAGATCAAGAGCATATATGAGTAATAATTTATCCCCTGTTAGTTGTCTGCCTTTTGAATCAACCACACCTATTCTGTCGCTATCACCATCAAAGGCGATACCAAAATCGGCTTTATTATCAATTACAGCTTTTTGAATATCTTTTAAATTCTTTGGTTCGCTTGGATTCGGATGATGGTTTGGGAAAGTCCCGTCAGGAACAGAAAATAATTCAATTACCTTGCAGCCGAGCGCTCTGTATAAGTTTGGAGCAACGACACCACCTGTTCCGTTACCGCTATCTACAACAACTGTAATATTTTTATTTACTTCCATGTTATGAAAAGCTGTTTTCATTTCTTTTTGATATTGAGGAATAATATCATATTCCACATATTTTCCTTCACCTATTGTCGGCTTTTGATTTTGATATTCTTCCATTGTATAGTTTTTAACTATTTTTATTTGTTCTTCGTTGAGTGACTGCTTTTTAAAGGTCATTTTCATACCGTTATATTGGCTCGGATTATGACTTGCAGTAACAATCATCGCACCGTCTATCGGATTACCTTCCGTTACAAAGGTTGGGACGCCGACAACTTCAGAATAATAACCTATTGGAGTAGGTGCAAGCCCTAAATCTACAACATTCGCACCTGTTGAACGAATCCCTTTAATCAGTGAACGTGTTAAAGACGGAGAGTGAGTTCTTGCATCCTGACAAACTGATACCCATATTTCATACGGTTGTTTTTCTAAATTATTAGATAGATATGAAACAAAACCTTTACCTGTAAAGTAGAATAATTCTTCTGTAATATCTTTACCGTAAATTCCTCTTATATCATTTTTGCCAAAAGCCGTAAATTCTAACATTTTAATCCCCTCTTTTCAGTGTTTCAGATATAATTATAGTATTATAAAAATAACTATCGGTAAAGTATTTCAAAACAGAGAGAAACCATGGACAGCATTGATAAATTACATAAAAAATATAATTTAATCACAGCATTACTTTTTATTTTACCTGCTGTAATTGGAATATTTATATTTGTTATTATTCCTGTGATATTTTCTTTTTCTCTTAGTTTTACAGATTGGGATTTGTTGAATAATATAAAATTTGTCGGTTTAAACAATTATAAATCAATATTAACAGATAATTTATTTTGGAAAATGTTGTGTAACACCTTTGTATATGCAATATCAGTTTCAATTTTTGGTGTAATAATACCTTTGGTATTAGCCTGTATTTTAAATAACAAGATAAGAGGAAGCGAGCTATATAAAACGGCATATTTTATACCGTTTATTACTCCAATGATTGTTATAGCATTAGTATGGCAATGGATATTTGATCCTAATATAGGTTGTATCAATTCGCTGCTAAACCTGCACATAAATTGGTTATACGATAAAGCTTATGCTATGCCTGTTCTAATTGTTGTGTCCGTATGGAAACTAATCGGGTACAATATGATTATTTTATTATCAGGTTTAGCATCTATTAATCAGGAGGTGCTTGAAGCTTCTAAGATAGATGGTGCTACTGAGTTTGATACATTCAGACACGTAACCGTTCCAATGCTAGCATCAACAATATTTTTTGTCGTAGTTATAACATCAATAAGTTCTTTTCAGGTATTTGACCTGATATATATGATGACACAAGGCGGACCTGAAAACAGTACGATGGTGCTGGTATATGCTATATATAAATATGCTTTTGAATATTTTGATGTGGGTAGAGCAAGCGCAATAGCTTATGTACTCTTTGCTATAATATTTGTACTTGTTCTTTTCCAGTGGAAATTGCGAAAACGTATGGTGTATAGTGAAGAAGAATCATAATTTGATTAAATAGCCCGTTCGGTCTATATAAATTTCAACCATATTATTGATGTCCTCTCTTTTTAAAACATGTATTCTTAATTATGGAGAGAGGGAATAATGAAGAAAATCTTGCCGATTTTTATATCGGTCTTTCTAATGATTATGAATGTGTTGTCAGCAAATGCTTCAGAAAATGTTCTGAAAGGTGTTGACGTAAAACGTGGTGGTGAAGCATATACAATTGAACTCACATCTACCGCTCCTGCTATGATGACAAAAACCGTAGTATCAGCAAACAGAATAATTATTAATCTGAAAGATATCGGGGTTTCTTCCAATGTTTCAACAAAATTTAACGGAAACAGCGTTATTGATAATGTTATTGTTGAACAATCCGGTCGTAATAGTGCAAATATTATGATTCAAGGCGACAATATTGCTTTTTCAAATATTGTATTTAAAGAACCAAATGTTATAGAATCAGCTCAGGATACTGTAAAAGACTCATTTAGTTCATTGTTTTCTGTTTTGTCAGGTTCATCAGGCAATAAAACAGTTCAATTTGGAATACTTGGTATATTTTTGATTATTTTATTTGCAGAAATTCGATTTATAAAATCAAAGTATGATGAATTTGATTTAGAAAAGAAAAGAATGTTAAGTGATATCGAAAAAACTAACGATTTTCAGGATTATTTACCGGGGTATGGCAGTGCAGGTCTGAAAAAACCTTATACAACTCCTGTTTATAATAAGGCAAAATTAGTTAATGCTGTTTCAGCAAAAACTAAGCTTAAGAAATTTAATACTCCTGAAACATTAACTTTGAATAGTCTTTTGCAACACACAAATAATGAACACACACTAATAAACAGAATTGTTAATAATAAACCTGTATTTGGTACTTTATCAAATATAAATATAAATGATAATATCCCGACAAATTTAAAAATATCAGATACAATATCTAACCCTATTCAAAAAGCAAAGATGAATGCTAATTTATCACGCCTTGAAGAAATGACTGCATTATATAAAGATGCAACAAAGCAAGACGTTGAAAAAGAATTTCGCTCAAGATTAAACAGAATTTATTAAACACACATAACATAATCTATTTATCACTAAACTAATACAGAGCCTTCAATTGGCTCTTTCTTTTTGTTGTTTATTTTTTTATAAATATAAGATTGTCTTTTCGGTTATGCTGAAAAGAGTATGTTAATAATGTTTTGTATCCAATACATTTTATATGTATGGTTAAAACAAATTATAAAAAAATACCTCAATATTTGTTGATTGAAATGGCTCAAAAAGATAATATGCAAGCCTTGGAAGAACTTCTCAGGCGTGTGCAGAAAGATATTTTCGGAATATTTTCTCATATCTGTAAGAAAAGAGAAATTGTATCTGATCTGACTCAAGATACACTCGTGAAGATTGCAAAAAATATAACAAAACTACACGATAACAAATCGTTTAAAAGTTGGTCAAATCGTATTGCTTTGAATATTTTTTATGATTTTTTAAAAAAAGATACAAGACTGAATACTTCACTGAGCATCGATGATGATGAAAATGTAACTCAAATAAAAGATGAAAAGGAAGAGCCGATGGAAAAATGTCTTGCATCAGAATTGGGCTGCAAAATTAAAAATTGTATATTATCTCTTCCTATAAACTCAAGAGTGGCAATAGTTTTGAGAGAGTTTGAAGGTATGAGTTATGACGATATTGCAACTTTGACTCAAACTTCAATCGGAACCGTGAAGTCAAGAATATCACGAGCCAGAGTGAAACTACAGGAAGAATTGGGTGATTATTTATAAGAAGGGATAATTATGAAGATAAATTGTAATCAATTTGAAAACCTGTTTTCTTTTTATTTGAACGGAGAACTCAGTTTACCTATGAAAGAAGCTTTCGAAGAGCATTTGAGAGAATGTCCTCAATGTTGTATGAAGTTTGATATTTTGAAGAATATTATTGGTGATATAAAAGAGGCATACAGTAAATTTTTATCAGAAGAAGAATATATTGAGGCTGAACCTGTCACTCAGGAATATGTTACAGGTGCAGAATTATCTGCATATATTGATAACGAGTTATCAGATGAGAACAGTGTAAAAATTAGGCGGAATATTATTGCCAAACCAAAGGTTCGGGAAAAAATAGATAAATTATATAAGTTAAGAAAGATTATGTCAGATTCATTCGCAGAACATAAGAAAAGTCTAAAAACCGATTATGCAAGAGATATAATAAGCAAAATGGATAACCAAGCTTTTAAGAGTAATGCTTATGTGCATTGTATAGCATTTATTTTGTTTGTAACAATTGTATTTGCTTTTTCTGTGTGGTTTATTTTCCATTGTGTATAAAGTATTCAAAATCTAATTTTCCTTGTATAATAGAAACAAGGAGAGAATTATGACTGAATATTATATAGGAATGTCCTTATCACCTGCATCAACAATAGAAACAGGAGTTGTTGTGCTTGATGAAAGAAATACACTTATTCTTGTTGATAAATTATTTTCAATGAATGATGTTCAGTTCTTTTTTGATAACTTTTCTTCTTTAAAACAATCAAAGGTATGCGTGTCTTTGCCTTGGGATAATACGTTGATGACAGGAAAGTGGAGAATTTTATCAAAACCTTATCAAATGGTAACTACTCATAAAGGTTTTTTGAATACGGAAGATTGGTTGGACAGATATTCATACAGAGGGTGTGACTGTATAAATAAGCTTATTTCAAACGGTATTGATGTAAAAAGATTTGATTTATATTTATCAAGATTAAAACTTAATTTATATTCAAATTTCAAACAGCGTTCTCCTGCTGATTGCAAATTTCTTCAAAGTATTTTGAAAAATGAGTACGGATTTGTAGATATTCCTACAAATATGATGCCTGCCGGGGCTTTAGAGGCTGTTGTCGGGGCAATTGTTGCAAGAGCTTATGCAAAAGGAGAAACAAATATAATTTCAGAATTTGCAGGTGTGGATGTTATTAATGTAAAATAGCATTTTGAGTCAGATTTGTTTAGGAAAAATTGCCCCGTGCTATTGATAAATTGTGACAAATAGAGTATTATTTTTATATAATAGTCTTAACAATATTGTCAGAGGAAAAATGATAGAACAAGTTATTGAAAATGATATTATAAATATACTAAAAGCCCTGTCTGTATCTGAAGAAGAATTTCATACAGCTATGGATAAATATGGTAGTGAATCAGTCAGCAAGTCTGTGTTAAATTGTTTTAACGGTTTGTTGCTATATCTTAAAGGTGAATTTACCACGGCATTAAAATATTTTAATGATGCTGATATATTGTTGTCAAAAAATAAAAACGATTATGAGGTAGTTTTATATAATTTTATTCTTGGTTATGTAAATTTCTGCGAAAAGAATAATAATTTGTATATGCTTCATTACAACAAGGCAAAGAGTAAGTGTGAAAATGATGAAAAATTAGAAATATTTTTAGCATCATTAGAAGATGTTTTTAAGTCAATTAAAAACGGTAGTTTATATGTGTCATCAGTAAAAAATGATCCGTTGCTTGCACTTGTTAATATTGGTCAGGCGGTTGCCGCAGAAAAAGATATCGATAAGCTTATGCAAACAATTGCAGAAGAAGCAAGAAATGCTGTTCAGGCAGATAGATGTACGGTGTTTCTATATGATAAAGAAACTGATGAATTGTGGTCAAAAGTTGCTTTAGGACTTGGAAGTCAGGAATTAAGATTTAATGCTTCTCAGGGTATTGCAGGTTCAGTATTCAGAACAGGTGAAATTATCAACATTAAAGATGCGTATTCTGATGACAGGTTTAACAAAGAAGTTGATGCAAAAACAGGCTACAAAACTAAAACGATTTTATGTATGCCGATTAGAAATATAGAACAGGAAATAATTGGTGTATTCCAAATTCTGAATAAAATGAGCGGATATTTTACCCAAGAGGACGAAGATATTCTTATTTCAATCGGCTCAAGTGCAGGTATATCTCTTGAAAATGCAAAACTATTTGCAAGACAACAAGAATTGTTGGAAGAACAAAAAGTTGTTTTTGACAGTTTTATAAGTACCTTAGCAGCATCTATCGATGCTCGTGATAAGATTACGGCAGGTCATTCTACTCGTGTAAGAATGTATGCAACACTTATTGCAGAAGAGTTCGGACTTGATAAAAAAGATTTAGAAATTATCCAAAAAGCAGCTGCTTTGCACGATATTGGTAAAATCGGTATTAGAGATTCAGTTCT
>OMPX01000084.1 GCA_900313115.1 uncultured bacterium | reverse complement strand
TTCTGTCTTTCATATCAATTTTCTTCATATCAGCTTCATACTTAGCTTCAGCTTTTCTTAAATCTTTTTCGTCAGAAACTTCCTGCAGACCAGTATCTGTTGCGACACTAACTTGGTAGGTAGTATTGTTTTTGGTATCAACTTTATATATATATGCATAACCTTCATTTATTAAATTAGTAATCCATTCGCAATCGTTTTTATGTTCATTTAATCCGTAAGGATTAGCATCACTCAAATCAAAAACTTCTGTTCCGCCTTTTGCTACAGCATTATCAAATATAACTCTCCAAGTTTCACCTTCTGAACCAGTTGATTTATTTGTTTGAATTGTTGGAGCATCTACATTAATTGTATTTATATATGCAGACGATGCATTAGTAGTTTGTCCTGATACAGAACCTTTTACGAAATCATATGTATTGTTACTGGAATAACAATCGGTAATTTCCAATGATCCGTTAGGTGAGGAGCTTGCAAAACTTGAATTTTCAGGATGCGTATAATCTGTAGATAACGAAGATCCATAGTAATTACAGTGTTCTATTTCTAGTATACCACCATTTGTGTATGCTGATGCAAAACCGCAGAGTTGAGTTGTCCATTCTGAAGTTACATTTACATAACAATCTGAATTTTTTATTATAATATCGCTTGCACCGGTTGCACAGCCTAAAAATCCGCTGACAACAGAGGTTTTATTGTACGGATGTGCTGCATCCGGTAAATCTAAACTTATTCCGCTTTTATCTGTTACACTGCCTTTTGCAACACAAGTATCAAATGTTGTATCTGATGCAGCACCGCAAAAACCACCGCTATCAGGGTTATTACCTTGATAAACTGGAGAATATGTTGCAGGATATTGATTTGTATTTGAAACTACTACACAATCAGAAGAACAATACTTAACTGTTGAACTGAATACTCGTCCGGCAAATCCGCCAACATTTCTGGCACCTGATACACTGCCTGTTGCAGAACAATTTTCGACTGTAGCACAATTTTCTATAACTCCTGCAAATCCACCAATATATAAACCGCCTTTTTGTGTTTCAGATAAAGGAGAACTATCTACATTAACAGCCGCAGCACAATATGTTATAGATGAATTGCCTATATAGCCTGCGATACCACCAACATAACTATCTGTATGATTTGTGACACTACCTGTGGCGCTGATATTTGTCAAGGTAGAATTACTTATTGTATTTGCAAGTAAACCTTTGCCTGAAGTAACGTTACCGTTTATTCTTAAATTAGATATGGTTGAATTACTAATACCATTGAATAACGAGCCGGATAATCCTGTTATTGTATGACCGTTACCATCTAATGTACAGTTGCTAATAGCACTCGGATTAAATGTTTCTCCGGATAGGTCAATATCAGTCATTAGTCTGATATTTACATCACTTCTGTTTGAGTTCAGTATTTCTGCCAATTGTCTTGAAGTATAAACCTCATATGCACCATCTGTACCTTTTGATAAAATACCCTCTGCCGGTACTGTTTTACCTGTTTGAAGTGCTGCAAAATATTCCTTATTACCATTAGTAAATTGGGATTTATTATGTGTTGCTCGTACAAAATTTTCGTATATATCGTGGTCTAAACCATATCCAAAATCTTTAAATGTGATTTCGTATCCCGCATTTATTAACTTATCATATGTTGCATCAATATATTTTAAAGAGCCGTCGGTATTTATAGTCTTCATTTGAATTTTAGTCGCATCAAGGGCAACAAGGTAGTCGTCATAAGCTTTGCGTGACTCATTTGCCATCTGTAGCTTTTGAGCCTCCAGCTTAGCCGCTTTGTATTCTATGTCATGCATTCTACTCGTTAGAGTGAGCAATCTTGCTTGTGATGACGATAGTCCCATTTTTCCTTGTTTCCTATGCTGTAATCAAATAAGTGGTTCGCGAAAATATTTAAACTTACTTGTTACGCCATGCATAACGGCTTTTTGTGGAATAACTTTAATAATTTTGATGATTTGTTACGAAATGTTTACAATAAAAAAAACAGGTCGGATATCCTTCCTGTTAAGATTTTACACTAGCCGAAATATAAATAGCATGTTCATTATAAACCTTATTTCAACTCTGTGCAAGTTTTTCTTAACATAAAAATATTAGGCAGCTTATTGCAATAGCAGGTGCAAGTGGGCAATATGACGGGGTTTGGTTATTTTTTATACTACTAAATAAATTCTGCATCAACTTATACACAAAAAACATCAAAGCCCCCAAAAGTATTATAAACACTGCATTTAAAATGTCATGGTTAAATCTTCTAAAAACGTAAAGAAAAAGGCATGTGAGCCCGAATAATATTAAGTATTTTAATGTTTCTAACTGTTCTGAGCGAATTAATCCTAAAATATACTTTGGTAATATTAGTATAAATTGAGCAAATAGCACATAAATTAAATACAATGGTAATCGTTCAAGACCAACGACAGCACCTAATGCACCAAATAAATAAATATCTCCAAGTCCAAAAGTCTCTTTATTAAATAACTTAACACCTATCATCATTAGGGCTAAAATCAAACCTGCACCAACAATTCCACCTAATACAGAATTACATATATCATATCTGCTAAAAATTACACCTGATATCATCACTAACCATGCCTGTTTTGTTGAAACTTTTTTTTCTTTAAAGTCAGTATATCCCATGACAAAAAATATTGATAATATTAAAACAACTGAAATTGCATCAACTATGGAAATATAATGAGAAAATGCGAATATAAAAATACTCATTCCTATTAACTCAACAATCGGATATCTGGGGGATATGGTCTTGTTGCAAAAATAACATTTCCCCTTCAATATAAAATATGAAACAATAGGTATATTATGCCACCAATATAATTGATGATTACATTTTGGACATTTAGACGGCGGCAAAATAATGCTTTCTCCTGACAATGTCCTGACTATCAATACATTGAGAAAACTTCCCCAACACAACCCCATTAAACAAAAAAACATAAACATATAATCCATAACTATTCCATATCATGCTTTTTAATAATACTGTACATATAATTGAAGGCTTTTTTAAGACGTCTTGAAACCATCATTTGATTCAAATCAAGTTTTTCTGCAATCTCTGTCTGTTTCATATCTTCATAATAGAATAATTCAACAATCTCTTTTAATTCAACAGGCAAATTTTTAATTATTTCGTCAATTTCCATTTGTCTGTCTTTTTGTTCTGAATATTCCTGATAATCGTAGGCTGGAGTTAAATCGCCGATAGAGGTTTTGTTGCCGTCAATATTTATAAGTTCATCTAATGATGTTACTTTTTTACGGCGGTCTACATCAATTGCAGTCTGTACTTTTTGCACAGGTACATCAAGAGCCTCTGCAACTTTTTCACTTGTCATTGCATCGATTTCTTCATCACTTAAATCTTTTACGAAATTCTTTATACGCATTGCTAATTCGAGAATTTCTCTTGGAACTTTTATCATTGCAACTTTATCACGCATATAATGCTGCATTTCTCCAACTATTAAATAACCGGCATATATTCTGAATTTAGGGCATAAGTCAGGATTATAGCGCTCAATAGCCTTAACCAAACCAATTGAACCAGCCTGAATTAAATCTTCAACAGGGTCTTCTGCACGTCTTGCTATTGAATTAGCAATCTTTTTCACAACAGGCATCATTGCTACAACAATCAAGTTCATTAAGCGTTTTTTTTGCTTTGAACTGTTTGTGCTTGCATATTCGGATAACCAATCCTGAATCTTTATATATATAGAATCATCTGTTGACAAATTACTCAAAATAATCCTCACTAACTATATAAAAAATATCATGAAATTATTGTTGTTTCAACCATTTTTCATATAAATCAGGACGTCTGGATTTGGTTCTTTCTATTTGTTGCTCGTGTCTATATTTTTCTATCAAAGCATGATTTCCATTTAATAAAACTTCCGGAACTTCAAGACCTCGATATTCTCTAGGTTTTGTATAATGAGGATATTCAAGCAGACCGTCCTCAAAACTGTCGTATTCCATTGACTCAATTTTTCCTAATGCTCCGTCAAGTTTTCTTGTTACACTGTCAATAATACAAAGAGCAGGCAATTCACCACCGGTGAGCACGAAATCACCAATCGAAATCTCTTTTGGTTTTATTATTTCTCTAATCCTCTCATCATATCCTTCATAATGCCCGCATAAAATAATAACTTGTTCATACCCCGACAATTCACGTCCTAATTCATTATTAAACGGTTCTCCCTGAGGTGTCATCATAATAGTAATAAATTTGTCCGCTTTTTCTATATTTTCATACGCATCAACATAAGGTTGTGCCATTAAAACCATTCCTGCACCGCCACCATAAGGGGTATCATCAACTTTTTTGTGTTTATCTAACGTATAATCTCTCGGATTAATTGTATTTACTGATATAATATTTGAATCCACAGCACGTTTCATAATACTATGAGAACACGCATTCTGAATCATTTCAGGGAAAAGAGTCATTACATCAAATCTCATTCGATTAACCCCTGAATATTATCAACTACAACTTTTTTTTCTTTTATATTAACGTCCAAAACTATGGCTTTAACAAACGGAACTAAACAAATTTTACCTGAATTAGATTTTACTGATAACAAATCACTTGCGCCATTGTTTGAAACACCTATGACAACACCGACTTTTTTATCCTCACAAAAAACATCCATTCCAACTAACTCATCTATTAAAAATTCATCATCTGCTAATTTTTCTCTTATTTCTTGTTCTTTTACAAAAATTAAGCAGTTCTTATATTCAACAATGTCGTTGACAGTATCAATTCCGCGAAATTTAAAAATAGCAAATTTAGAATTGAATTTTATATGTTGAACTTCAAAAGGTAAATATTGTCCGTCCTTACAAATATAGACATAATACAACGATTCCATAAAATCTTTTTGATTTTTGGAATAACCTACTTTAGCCTCACCTTTAACTCCGTGAAAATTTAGAATTTTGCCGACAGAAACGTATTCGCCCATTTTTATTCAGCGTCTTCTTTCTTTTTGCGTCCACGCTTTTTAGGTTTTTCTTCTTCTACAGCATCTTCAGAAACTGATTCAGCTTCAGGTGTTGTTTCTTCTTTCTTTTTACGTCCTCTTTTCTTTGGAGCTTCTTCTTTTATTTCTTCCGCTTCAGCTGCAGCAGGTTCTGCACTTGCTGATTCTTCGACTTCCGCTTTTTTAGCTTCTTCTTGTTTTGGATACTTTGGAACAAGATAATCAGCCGGTTTATCAGGTCTGTCTTCATTCCATCTGTCTAAGCCCATTTGAGCACGTATCAACTTAATTGCAACGTGTACACGCCACTCATCAACTCTTAATTGTGCCGCAATAATTTTATGGCATCCGATAGGAGGTAATGGCAATAATGGAGTGTACAAGCTCTTAATAGCCGTCATTTGATCAGGTGTTACCGCTAATTTACGTTTCGGGAACGGTAATTTTGGTAACATCAATTTTTGTCTTACCAAGTTTATACCAAAGAATACTTTTCTTGGTTCAATTTCAAGGTGTGCCCCAATTACCTCATGAGCATCAGGGTTTGGAAGAGGAAGCATTGTCTTATATAATGCTTCTATCTTTTCTAATTGATCCTTACTGATAAGTAATGGCTTTGCCTGTTTTTTAGGTTGAGGTCTTCCTCCTCCCGGTCTGCGATTTCCACCTTGTTGGAATCTGTTGTTAGGACGTCTTTGTCCTCCGCCAAAACCACCTCTGTTGTTGCGGTCTTGTCCGCCATAGCCGCCTTGACTACGGTTATTGTTAAAACTTCTTCTTTGCTGGTATCCGCCGCCATCGTTATTTCTGTTATCATTACCAAAACGACGGTTATTGTTATTAAAACGATTATTATTCCTATTATATCCGCCTCTGTCGTTATTATATTGACGTGGTCTGTCATTCCGGTCTTCTCCGGCAGAATACGAACTATAACTGCTATAACTTTTTGTAGCACCCTGTGTATTATCTTCTGTTCCCTTTTCTGCGTATAAACAATTTGGGCAAATTACACGTTTGGGGTTTTTTGTTTCAAACTCAGCACCACACTTAATGCATTTATTTACATACATAATACAAGCCTCTTAATCACGGTTAATATAAAATGTCTCCCTCCATTTTGGACGACTACCATGTATAATACACCCAAAATCAAATTATTTCAAGTATTTAAAAATTTTATAACATATCTTAACGTATTTTTATTTAAAATCAACAATATTGCCATGTTGGGGAGTTATTTTAATAAAAGTATAGTTGTAATATTGGACTATGTTTACAGAGGATGATTACTTAATATTAGAAAAGCCTGTTTCTAAAAGGTTATCTCAAAAACTTTGTATAATAAATTTTGATCTTCCGGCGTTTTATACAGAAACAAAAGATATGATCTCTCAAAATAAAGATACTGTATTCTGGTGCGCTACAAATGATTTTTCTAAAAAATATATAGAAACGGCAAGTAAACTTGGAATCCAAAATATTGTGCAATTCCCTATAAAAGCTGAAGTTATAAAGAATTTTTTTGAAGAAAAAAATCAACACACTGATATTGAATTTTTTAATAATTATGCCCCGTTAAAAAATTCCCGTATACTAATAATTGATGATAATGAATTAAATATTATTTTGTTAAAAGAAACTCTTTCAGATTTGGGCATATTCATTGATTCATATATGAGTCCGTTGGAGGCTTTGAATGAAATATCTGATGTAAAATACGATTTATGCTTACTTGACATTTTAATGCCTGAAATGTCAGGGTTTGAATTGGCTGAAAAAATAAAAAAAACAGAATTAAATTCTCACACTCCAATTATATTCATCAGTGCAGTATCAGGAGATGAAAGTGTTTTGAACGGTTATAATATGGGAGCTTATTCCTATATAGAAAAACCGTTTTCGCCCAAAATTGTAAAAGCTCAAATATATAATATTTTAAAAGCAGGAGAGCAAAAAAAAGAACAGTCAAAAAATAATGATAGCTTTATAGCTTCTCTGACACATGACCTAAAGAGTCCTATTAATGCCGAAATTTTAGCAATTAAGTATCTTTTGGAAAATAAAAAGAATGGAGGTTTCTCTGAAAGCGAAATACTGTCAGAATTGTTAAATTCTGCTAAATATATGAAACTCATAACTGATAAAATTCTTTGTCATTACAAACAAAAAAATTCAAATATAAATTTGACTAAAGAAAATATATCATTTGCGGAAGTAGTACTATCCAGCATAGAGGAAATGAGATATCTGGCGCAAGATAAAAACATTGATATACACCTAGATAACAGCGCGCAGAATACAGCTATTTATTTAGACAAACTTGAAATAAAGCGAGTTCTAAACAATCTTTTATCCAACGCAATTGAATATTCAAAACCAAATAGCCATATTGATATCAGAATAAAAACTTTTGATAATATTTTAACTTGCGAAGTAGAAGATTACGGGTTAGGGATTGATTTAAAAAATTATGAGAGTGTATTTGACGAATATATGACATTATCAAAGGAACAAAAGAAAGTGGGCTTTGGACTTGGGCTGAATATATGCAAAAAAATAATAAATGCACACAATGGCGATATAAATATTAAAAGTAAACCAAATAAGGGAACAAAA
This sequence comes from uncultured bacterium, assembly GCA_900313115.1. Classification (GTDB taxonomy): domain Bacteria; phylum Cyanobacteriota; class Vampirovibrionia; order Gastranaerophilales; family Gastranaerophilaceae; genus UBA2883. Next base: position 4,325 of record OMPX01000084.1, on the reverse strand, counting down.
ATAACTTTTAGCCTTCCACTTTTAACTTCTACTGAAACAATGAAAGTTGAGGGGTAGCATTTTCTGACAAAGTTTTCTTTCTTGAAGATAAATCTTTTGAAAAATCTTTTTGAAGTTTAAGCATCAAATCTTGAGAGCGTTTTACAACAGAAATAGGTAAACCTGCCATCTGTGCTACGTGAATACCATAACTTTTACTTGCTCCGCCGGGAACAATTTTTCTTAAAAACTCTATTTTTCCATCTGCTTCAGATATGGTTACACGATAATTTTTAATTTGAGGATAGGTTTGAGTCATTACATTTAATTCATGGTAGTGTGTAGCAAAAATACATCGTGCATTTATTTTATTCACAATATGTTCAGCTACAGCCCACGCAATAGCAACACCATCATAAGTGCTTGTTCCTCTTCCGATTTCATCAATCAATACAAGACTTTTGTCTGTTGCATTATTCAATATATGAGCAGTTTCAACCATTTCGACCATAAATGTAGATTGACCCAATGTCAAATCATCACTTGCGCCGACTCTCGTGAAAATTTTGTCTGCAATCCCTAACCTTGCATAATCCGCAGGAACAAAAGAACCTATTTGAGCTAACAATGCGATAAGCGCATTTTGACGCATATATGTTGATTTCCCTGCCATATTCGGGCCTGTCAAAATCATAAATCTCGTGTCATACTCTGAATTATTATCCGTCAGCTCTAAATCATTCGGTACATAAGTTCCTAATGGTAAAACTTTTTCTAAAACAGGATGTCTGCCGTTTTTTACGATAAATTCAGAATTTTCAGTCAATTCAGGTTTTACATAGTTTGATTCAAGCGCAACAGTTGCAAAAGATACATAAACATCCAATTCTGCAATAGCGTCTGCTAATGCTCTAATTGAATCAATAAACTCTTTTGCATAATTTCTGAAGTCTGAAAATATTTTATATTCCAATTCACAAACCTTTGTTTTTGAGTTTAAAACTTCATTTTCATGATTTTTCAATTCATCTGTAACAAATCGTTCAGCTCCTCTTAAAGTTTGAAATCTGACATAATTTGACGGAACCATGTTGAGATATGAGTTTGTAACCTCAATATGGTAGCCAAAGACTCTGTTATATGCGACTTTCAGATTCTTAATTCCGGTACGTTCTTTTTCTGATTCTTCAAATTTAATAAGCCAATCTTCTGCATTATTCATCAAATCTCTGAGATAATTTAAATTCTCATCGACACCATCTTTTATGATTCCACCTTCTTTTATAACATTTGGAGGATCGTCAACAATGGTTTTATCTATCAATTCCCCAAATTCAATCAATTCAGGTATTTTAGAAGAAATTGAATCAAAAATCGAAAGTCCGCATGACTTTACTAAATCATTTAATTCTTCTAAATGCATTAATGAATCTTTTAATGACACAAAATCTTTTGGCATTACAACAGAACTGCTTAATCTTGTTGCAAGTCGTTGAATATCGAAAATATTGCCGAGTACATCTGCAATTTGAGAGCGCAACTCATTGTGTTCCATTAATATTTCGGTTGAATCTTGTCTTTGTTTAATAATGTTTATACTTTTTAACGGTTGGCAAATCCAAGTGTTAAGCAATCTTGCTCCCATGTTTGTGTGAGTTTTATTTATAGCCCAGTACAATGACCCGTATTTATTTTTATCTCTAAGTGTTTGTACCAACTCTAAATTTCTTCTTGTCGAAGTATCCATCAGAACATATTCAGACAGCTCGTAATATTCTATCCTATCAAGTTTCGGGAAAGCATCCTTCATAGTTTCCCACATATAAGCTAACAGAGCTGAGCCTGCTCTAAAACCTAATTTACAATTTTTATAACCTAAAACATCTAATGTCTGAAGGTTTAAAGCAGCCATTAAATTACTCTGCGCAACAGATTCCGTATAAATTCTTGCAGGCACTTTTGAACATTTATACATTTTTGATATTTCTTCAGGTAAGTTAAGTTTTTCATCCGGCACAATTTGGAATGGCAGAACTTTTTGCGCAACAGACGGGCCAATGATTTCAACAGGTTTAATCCTTGCAAGTTCTGACAAAATCATATTAAGCGGAGCTTGTGTAACTTTAAATTCGCCTGTACTTATATCTGAATAGGCAAAACCAAACACCCCTTTTTCTTCAAATATTGAACAAATGTAATTGTTTGTTGTTTGCTCAAGATAGTTATTTTCAATAAGAGTTCCTTGAGTTAGAATACGAACAACACCACGTTTTACTACATCTTTACCTTTTACAAGTTTTGGATCTTCCAGTTGTTCGCAAATCGCAACCTTATACCCTTTATCAATAAGTTTGTGCACATAGTTATCTACAGCTTTAGCAGGAATACCCGCAAGCGGAATACGACCTATATCACCTGCATCTCTTCCCGTTAGAGTCAGCTCAAGCTCTTTTGCCATAATGCCTGCATCTTCAAAAAAAGTTTCATAAAAATCGCCCATGCGATACAACAAAAGTGCATCTTCGTGTTCTCGCTTTATTTTTAAATACTGCTGCATAGCAGGTGTTGTTTCTTCTAAATTAACATCTACACTATTAATATTATTGATTTCAGACTTTCCCATGTCTATAATTGTATAATAAGAATGAGTTGAGGTTCAATAATTGTATAGATTTTTTAAAAATATTATTAATACACTAATAATTATACTTGCTTTCATTGGTGCTTTTGCGCTTTATAAGAACCATTCCGACTTTAAAATCTCGGAGGCATTTTCAAATATATTTAGTGCTAATAAAGAAAAAATTGAGGCGGAAGTTGGTGATTTTACGCAAGTTGATGATGAATTTAAGATAAATACTGCAGTTAAAGTCATGGGATATAAAACAGTAATTGCAAAACATCCTAACTCAGGACAAAAAATGATTATTGTTGATTCCGGTAAAAAAACACTTCTTACCGAGAATGATATTACTGGCGCTCACATAAAAGAGAAATTGGAAGATTTATGCCACAAGTTTAAGTATCATTCAGCGACCGTTGATAGTATTCAAATAACAGACAGAGGTTATATGACAACTTATGGAAAAAGAGTTCCTTATGTTAAATTCAATGCTAAAGTTTCAAATTTACCAATGTCTAATCTTAGCGGTATAATATCAGTAGTTGATTCTGATAAAAATAATAAAAGACTGATTTTATCAATCAATGATAAAAAACATTATTCTCAACTCATAACATCAGAGTTCTACAAGAGTGTAGCAGAATCGAAAATTTCAAAATAAGAGAGGCAAAATTGTGGCAAATCTAAAATTAAAACTTGTTCATTTATATCCGTTATTTCTGAATATATACGGTGATATAGGTAATGTAAAAGTCTTAAAACAAAGATGTGAGTGGCGTGGTATAGATTTAGAAATAGAACAGCTAAATATTGGCGACACTTTAGCTGAAGGAACTGATATATTTTTTATCGGCGGCGGTCAAGACAGACAGCAAGTTGAAGTTTCAGAAGAAATCCAAAATCATAAATCCTTATTGATTGATGAATACAACAAAAACGCAGTATTTTTAGGAATTTGCGGCGGGTATCAACTTATGGGAGAATATTATCAGCCCCATGACGCAAAAAGGCTCGAAGGTATAGGTATATTAGATGCATATACTGTTGCCGGTTCTACCAGATTTATTGGAAATGTAACAGCACAAACTGACTTTTTAGAAGAAGAAAATACTTTGGTCGGCTTTGAAAATCATAGCGGTTTAACGTATCTACAAGGGGACACTGTTCCTATGGCGCAAGTGATTGTAGGAAATGGAAATAACGGTCAAGACAGAACTGAAGGCGCACGCTCTAAAAATGCATTTGGGACATATCTTCATGGCTCGTTTTTGCCTAAGAATCCTCACTTTGCTGATTATTTAATCAAGCTTGCACTTCAAAAAAGATATAATGATATTATTGAATTAGAACCTCTTGATGACACCCTTGAATTAAAAGCACATGAAGTTGTTCTAAACAAAGCATATTAATGTTATAATGTTAAGAAATGTTAACTTGCAAATATGAAAAAGCAACTTTAATCATTATATAAACTTTATATAAGAAAGAGAGATAATGATTTTAGCATGGAGAAATAATTTATGACACCTGAAGAGACCGCATTACTAACTGAAGAGTTAGAACAAGTAATTTCAGCAGAGGATATAGCAGAGATATTACCGTTGACTCAAGGAGACGGTTCTGTATATAGAAAAGATGAAGAAACAGGACAAGTTAATCACGAAAAAGTAGCAACAGGGGCTGAGACAGCAAGAGTAAGTTTTAAAATGTCAATGCCAAAACT
>OMPX01000128.1 GCA_900313115.1 uncultured bacterium | reverse complement strand
GCCACTCAAAGGCTACGCTCTTGACTGTGCAAACACAGATGGCAATGATACGCTCAACACACTTGATATTGTTAAGCTCAAAAGGCACTTGATCAATGTTGAGAAGCTGTGGTAAAACCGAATAAAAAAAGTGAGATGGTTGCTCATTTGAGTAACCATCTTATTTATGTCGTAGTATTATCACTTTAATCGAGTTTTTAGGTTGACACAACATGTGTAATGTATTATACTTTTATTAAACGTCTCAGAGAAATATGAACTTATACCGTCGGAGATTATGATAGAATAACCTTTTGTATGCATAACTGATACAGGAAGTGCAAAGAAATGATAAAAGAATCTATAATAAACAATGGACTCATGAATATATCAACAGAGGATGAATATCCTGTTTTGCCTGAGTTTACATTGGTCGAATATGATAAGCCGTTAAGCTATGATTTTTCTGAATCGGCTGTCGGTTCTTTTCAAAAAGTATATTATATCTCAGATATTCATGTTGAGCATCAAATAAAGGAATTATCCGATAGTAAGCTGTCTGATGATGAGATAAAAAAGTATCTGCATAATAAGATCAAAAAAATGATTGATCCAATCGAAGGTACAAATGCAATTCTTCTTATTGGCGGCGATGTTGCTGATTCTATTAGTTGGTCTTATAAATTTTTTATGATTCTGAAAGAACATTGGAAATGCAGAACTATTGCCGTCTTAGGAAACCATGAACTATGGGACAGAACAAGAATTACAGAATATCTAGATAAGCTATCAAAACCAGAAATACTGCAAGCGATCATATTTGATTATAAAGATACACTAGGGAAATATGCAAATGTAAATATCCTTCAAAATGCTCTTTACATAAAGTACAAAAATCAGTCTGATAGAGTAATCAATGAAAAACAAATAATCAGTTTAAGTGAAAAAGAATTAGGTGATATTTGCAAAGAATCCATATTAATTATTTTAGGCGGTATTGGCTTTTCTGGTTTGAATCCAAAATATAATGCAAGTTTTGGCCTATATGCCGAAACCATAACAAACTTAGACGAAGATAAAAAGCTTTCAGCCAGGTTCAAGAGAGTATATGATAAAATAATGAAATGTGCAAGAAGTCAGCAGGTTATAGTTTTAACGCATAATCCTGCTTCAGACTGGACAAATGAAGATTACAATCCTAACTGGATATATATTAATGGTCATACACATCGTAATTCTATACTCAGAAAAAAAGACGGAACTATTGTATTATCTGATAATCAGGTAGGCTATAAGCCGCAAGATTGGAAGTTGAACTCTATATCAGTATGCGGATGGTATGATCCATTTATAGCTCTTAATGATGGTATTTATGAAATATCAAATTCTGAGTATATTGATTTTAATCGAGGTCGAGGAATTAGTACCAAAGGATATAATCGTGATGGTCAGATATATGTTCTCAAAGCAAAAGATCTATATTTCTTTATGTTAAAGAATAACGCTAAACTGTATTATTTGCAAGGCGGAGTAGCTATAAAATGTTCTGAAGGCAATAGCATAGACTATTATTATAATAATATGTTAAGGTTTGCTAAGAAATATGAATCACTGAGACCATATTATGAATACATCAACAAAGTATCCGCAGAAGTGAAAAGATTTGGCGGTAATGGAAATGTTCATGGTTGTATCGTTGACATATCATTGTTGAGTCATTTGTATGTTAATCCTTTTGATGGTAAAGTAACTGCTTACTGGGCTCCGGATAAAAAAGAAAGAATAGTTTATCAGAATATACATAAGTTGCTGATACGTGAAGAAGCATGGCTGTATGACAGATTTATTTCATGTTCAGATAATAAAGAACTTCCTATCCTATCCAGTCTGCTTTATGAAAAACAGCAGTTGAATCAGCTTGATTATGAATACGATACAGGTAAAGAAATTTATTCAGTTTCATTGATCATAAAGAAAATCCAGTTTATATTTGATAAGAATGTTATTCGTATTTGGGATGATAGTATTCTAAATAATGAACCTAAGCTAGATACACTGTTTATCACAGAAAAAAGAAGCCATTCAACGAAAAGACGTACTTCAAATGTATTAAGGATGAATAAAGATTACGATGTAAAAGGGAATGATCAAATAATCAAATATAGCGTTGGTGATACAGTTGATCATAAGGATTATGGTCAAGGGAAAATTGTAGAGATAATACCAGTCAGCGATCAAGTTTATCGAATAAGAATTCAATTTAATAGTGTCGGATTCAAATATATGATAATGCCAGGCATGGAAGATAAATTACTATAATTCGAATGAGACTTATAAGCTTAGAATACACTTGATCAAGTACGCTGATAAAGAATTGAAGCTTAACGGTAATGAATGATTATGCCCCTTGCTTGATGTTGGATACAAGTGAGGGGCATTTTATTGATATAGCGAGGATTTGACGGTTACAGCGTAATCAACAAACGACCTTACTTCTACTTGTTCAATTCGTAGAAAAAGCTAATTGATGATTTGGAATATATTGACTATCCGG
>OMPX01000197.1 GCA_900313115.1 uncultured bacterium | reverse complement strand
TATATTTGCTTGAGGTACTGTCAAACCGTAGATTTTTAAATTCTTAAAAATTAGTTTATCAATAGCCTTGTGACGATATGATTTGTCATAACCAATCAGTTCTAATTCTTTTACTAAATCTGCATTAACAACTTGTTTTACTAAAAATTTTTGATTACACATACAACCCTTTTTCTTTTAATAAGTAACATTAAACAAATGGGAACATTCTATCTGATTCATAGTATTTTCCTCTATTACATTTACCCCTTTACCTCTAGCGGATTTCGTCTTTGTGGAAAAAGTGATAAAATTTTGTATTTTCATACCAATAGCAATATTTATCCGCAAGAGGTTCAATCATAGCAATTAAAACTGCCAAAATTTTAAGAGAAATCCCTCCGATATGGATAATACCCAAACCGACGACGTAAATAAGCAAAAAGAAAGCAAAATCTTTGCCTAAAAAAGCTTTGATAGGTGTCCAATTCAGGTATAAGATGTAAGCTAATGACCAACCGATAACAAGTGAAATTAATTTTCTCATAATGCAAAAAACTCTCTTTTCTATCTTCCCTAAAAAAACCGTGCCACTACCTATCGGCAAATATAAGACATTGAATCAGAAGATAATATCTCCCCCTTAAAAATATAACACCCGCAAAGGTTGCCTTAGTGCTGCTATGTTTCCATCCTGACACGGTTCGACATTTTACGCCGCTATATATTAAGTTATCAACAATACTAAAATCATCAACAATGCTCACACAAGCCTCACAGTAGGCCCTGCACCTCGCTAAGCGTTCGAGTCGAGAGGTCCGCTATGTCCCCGTGGAGCACGGTCTGATTTTATATTAGCATACATTGTTTCTTTTGTATATTGCCTTTTGTATATATTTTACAATTAGTTGATATCTTTTTTTATAAGTTCAGGCATTTCCATGTCTTTTACTAAATTGAAATATTTTGTTTTGTCTGTTTCGATTGCGTTAAAACCTGACAAATATTCTTCTCTGTTTGTGTATAAATGTTTTCTTGAGTATTGAACACATTTTATGCCTTTACGATTTTTGTAAGGAAGCACCTGCATTGCATTAAAATCTATGTGTCTGACATCTCCCTGTTTCCCTCTCAAAAGATATACAAAAGTAACTTTGTCTGTTTTTGAGTTCATTGTGACAGGTCTGTCATAGTTGTTTGGAGAATGATCAACGCTGAGAATCATTTCTGCATAATCCATTGTTGAACTCTGATATTTTGGAAGCTCTGATACAGAAATCATTTCTGTCCAATTGTCAGGAGTTTCGTTTTCTTTATAATATTCGTTTACATATTCACCGTTTGGAGTTTTGTTTGTTGATTTCTTTAAAATAAATTCTGTGTCATTAAAATTTATTTTGTATGTTTGTACTTTTGAAGTCGTAACTGTTTCTGTTCTTTTGATTTCGTTATCGCTTTTTGCGTAAACTACACTTGTGCAAATGGTTAAGATTGCTAAAGATAATATTATTATTTTTTTCATATCAGATGACCTCCTATTCATTGTATTTTTATACTAACCTCGAAAAAGTATGAATGCAAGAGTTGTGAATTTATGCTAATATAATTCTATGAGAGTTTTTATTTTTATATTGAGTTTCATTGTATTTTTTAATATTGGAGGCATTACTTATGGTGCTGAGGACAGTGATTTTGACATGCCTGAATATTATGAAGAAAATGTGATTGATGCAAACACTCTTGATGAAAATAATCAACCATTGGTCAGAGTTTATCAATCAAAAGGCAAGTACGGGCTTGAAAAAAGCGACGGAACTCAAATAACAAAAGCTATCTATAAAAAAATTATCAGACTTGGTGATAAATCGTGGATAGTCCAGCGTAAAAATAAATTTGGTCTGATTGATTACAATGGTGATTATATAATTTTTCCGAGATATAGAAATGTGCAAAGAATTGATTCAAAATTTGCAAAATTTGGGAATGATAATGATTATGGGTTATACGATGAAAACGGCTTCACGATTATCCAGCCTGAGTATTCTTCTATTGATTTGATGTATGGAAAAATGTTTTTGACCTCAAAAAATTTCAGATACGGTATAGTCGATTTGGAAGGAAATACACTTTTAGAGAATGAATTTGAAGATATATATATGCCGCAGCCAAGTGTTATGATGGTTCAGTATGAGGGCAGATGGTGTAAAGTTGAGAGTATTTCCGATAGAGAAATAACATTGCCTTCAGATATAAATAAGCTGAAAGAGGATAAAGATTTCAAGATGACAAATTTGGTTGTGAATACTGGTGTTGGGGCAGGTTATTCCGTTCTTACCATAACAGATTATGCTCTGAAATTGGTATCTTCACTATCTCCTGCCTATGAGGCAACAATTGATGAATTGATGTATTCACAGGGGGCGGATACGATATCTATCCTTATGAGATTATCGTGGCTTCCGAAGTTTCCTATTGTATTTGCAAAACAATATTATAGAAATATGAGAAGACCAAACAGCGGACCTCTTGCAAAGACAAGAAATTCTTTAAGAAAACAACTGCGTTAGTGTTTTTATAAAATAAACGCTTGACAATAATTTGTTACCATGTATTATAATAATACCCAATGCGTGGGTAAATAAAATACCTGACGCAATTTGGATGATAAACGCAATAATATGCGGGGGTAATTCAGTGGTAGAATGCCTCCTTGCCAAGGAGGATGTCGCGAGTTCGAGCCTCGTCTCCCGCTAATAAAATACCGATAGGATTAACCTATCGGTATTTTATTATAAGAGATAGTGGAGAGAAGTCGTTACAGGTTGAAAACCTGTTCTGAGTTCGGCGGATTTGCGGACGGACGACACGAACGAAGTGAGATAGTCCGGATAGCGAAGAAACGAAGCGACTAAACCTTTAGGTTTAAAAACGGAGTTTTCTGAGCGTAGAGCAAATCCAAGACAAGCCTCGTCTCCCGCTAATAAAAAAGAGTCCTAAAAGGGCTCTTTTCTATTTGCTTGTATAAAAGGCGAAGGACGAGCGACAGAGCGAGTTGCGGATTTTCGGTATGGCGACGGCACAAAGTGCCTAGCCCGCAAGAACAAATAGCCTGATGCAGCGATAAAATCCTGAAAAGGATTTTATAAGCGGAATGACAGGCTATGTATACCCGAATAATCCAAGATTCGAGCCTCGTCTCCCGCTAATAAAATACCGATAGGTTAATCCTATCGGTATTTTATTATAAGAGATAGTGGAAAGAAGTCGTTACAGGTTGAAAACCTGTTCCGAGTTCGGCGAATTTGCGGACGGACGACACAAGTGTAGTTTGACGAATAGTACGGTTTTATCAGTTTGACTATTTTATTTTTATAAAGTCCGCTATTTATAAAAGTTTTTATCTTTAACCTAATTTTCTCTTAAATGTTCTGCTTGCAAGTGTCAAAGTTATCAAAGCTATTATTAGTAATGGAATTATGTTTACAATTACATCTTCAATTCCCATACCTTTTAATATTATTCCGCGCGATAGAACCATAAAGAACCTTACAGGGTCTAAGTATGTTAAACACTGCAAGCAAAGCGGCATATCTTCAATAGGCGATATAAACCCTGAAAGCAAAACTGCAGGCATCATAAATGTCATTACAGATAATATTGCCTGCCACCTCTCTTTTCGGTTTTTAGTTTTGAGGTCACAAATTGTGACCTCAAAATTTCATACTCATCTTTTGTTAATTGAAACATAAAATCCAGAGGAAATCTTTCAAGATTTCTTTTAACTGCTTGGTTTAGAACCTTAGTTTCAACTTCATATAGCATAGCAAGATCGCTGTCAAGCATAACTCTTTGACCACGAATAACGTATATTAGGTTTTGGATTTGAATTAAATCCTTCATAAATCTATTCTACAATATTTTAATTTCTGTGTCTATAAAATAAAAATATTGATATTGTTGAATTTTGAGGTATTTTTGGAAAGAATTATAAATGTTTTGATTAGGTAATTATAAAAACCCGTAGGTTTGGTGAAAACCAACATCAATAATAATTTATCGCTATTCTGTAACATTGTATATAGTTACTTATTATAATATAATATAAAAAATAAAATTCTCAAAGCGGATGACAATTTACGATAGACACTGTCCGTTTATAGTGAACTAACGATATTTTTTAGGACTTTCTTGTTTTTGAATAATAAGCTAATATTATTACTATGCAAAGCCCATTGATATCAGTTGTAATTCCAATATATAACACAGAAAAATATCTTGAAAAATGTTTGGATTCTATAGTCAATCAAACATATAAAAATCTTGAGATAATTTGTATTAATGACGGTTCAACAGATTCTTCGCCCGAGATTATTACAAAATATGCCAATAAAGATTCCAGAATTAAAATAATAAATCAAAAAAATTCTATCTTGATAATATCGTTATGTATCAATATATTCAACATGAGCAATCAATTATGCATTCGCTAAAAGAGAATGGATTTGATATTTTTCAGATTATGAATGATTTCAAACAATTACTTATAGAACATAACTTATACGAACACGAAAAATATTGTTTTTTACAACATAAATTCAATGTGTACACCTATTTATTATTCAAAGTAGCACCTGAATTTCAGGAAAAATTTTATGATATAGCAAGGCGTAATTTGCATAACGAAGCTTTAGCACAATTTAGTATAAACAAAATTAAGCAAATAAATAAAAGTTTCTTATTTTTTGATTTTGTATCAATGACTTACACAGATTTTGTAAAAAAAACATGGTAAAAAATAAATTTATAGTCATTAAAAAAATATCTTAAATATACGATTAAGACTTCTCTTTTTTAATATCGTTACGTGACAAACCTTTTCTATAGTTATCAACCGTGCTTCCGACTCTGTTCAATATAAACCCTGAAACGAGCCCTAATGCAATAGATTTACTGCCTGAGATTAATTTAGACGCTGTCGTGAAAGATGTCGCAACCGCTCCAACAATTGGAATACCCGACTTCAGCATCACGGATGTCTTTTCATCCGAGCTTTTTGCTTTACTTAAACCATAAGTTATCATTCCGCCTGAAAACAACATAGTCAAAACATCAGTTGGGGCTGAACCAAGTTCTAAATCTCTTTCCTTATCAAAAAATTCACCAATCTCAAGTTGTACGGATTTGTCAAATGATTCAACCGCTTTTTGGGCAGATTTTCTTGCACCATATTTTGAAAGCTCAAAAGGCGCTAATTTATAATAAATATCCAACATATCCTGTAATTCACCCGGTGCATCTTCTCTTACAATATTACGGATTAGTCTTATATTTGTATCTTTATCCTTTTGATGAGATTTTTCTATGCTTCCTTGAGAATTATTTGGGAATGAATGCTTTTCAAAATTTTCAATTTCTTTTAAAAATATTTCTTTATTATCTTTTAGTACAACGGGATCTTTTGCAAACCATTCTATGCGTTTCATAAGCTCAATGCCTTCTGCATCATTTGCAGGCACTAAACTATTTAGGTTCGCTATATATCCTGATAAAAATTTAACTTTTTCCGCATCAGTATACGAAAGCATGTTTCTTGCAAAGGCAACATTTTCCGCTAAACTTGTTTTGTTGCCTTTTATTTGCTCTGATGCAATAAATGTTTGCCACATCTCTTTGCGTTTGAATTTGTTATCCTTTGTCCAAAAATCTTTAAATGACTCATCCCAAAATTTTGAATAAAGTTCTGACGTCGTATCCTTTATATATTGATAACGTACTTGTTGTGTGTTTTCTGAAATAAATGCTCCTACTACTAATTTTACACTTTCTCTGTAATTTCTTGCTTTTTCAACTAACTCTTTTTTTGTATATTTTTCACCCTTATATTCAACGATTTCTTCAGGATTTTTTTTCAAGATATATTCATCAAGATTGTCAAAGGCTTTGTACATATTATCAAATTGTTTTTGTGTTTTTTTATAAGATGACTTAATTGTGTTTACAGATATTTTTTCAAAAAAATCGGATATTGATTTATGAATTGTTTTTGTAGGATTCGTTTTATACATAACTTTCATGAATAAAATATCTTTTACTGAGTTAATATTATTAACACTTTCAGTTTTTTTAATAAATGAATTTATCTTTCGGATAGACGATTCATAAAAAGATACTTTTTTATTTGAATTATCAACAGAAACAGTTTCAAGCCTGTCTTCTAGCTGATTTTTTAACACTTTAAGTCCTTGTTTTGTTGCAGATTGAAAACCTTTTGATAACACAAGAGCTGATACACCTGCAACAAGAGCTGTTCCTCCTAACAACATTGTTTTTTTACGTTCTTCTTTTTGGTTGATTTTATTTAATAAATTTTTTGCAGGCAAATTAGCCTTAATCATTGGTTTTGATTTAGGAAAATTATTAAATGCACTTTGAGATTGATTAAAACGTTGGTTTTGTTCGTTAAATGTAATACTATTCATAGGGTATATTCCAAGTCGTTGATTAGAATAAATATAAAATAAAAAATTTTCAGAATCTACAATTTTTAAGAAATATAACAAAAAAAAGTAAAATTTTACAGGTATAAATTGAATTTTACAGATTTGTCACTTTCCCGTTAGATATCAATTTTACTAATTTGTTTTGCATGTCATAGATAAATTCATTTATATAATTTTTTTCAGGTGCGGTTTTAGATTTATAGTCATCAATAACGTGTTTAAAGCCTGCTTCATATTTTGTATAATGTTTTCTTGTGTATTCCTGAAAAGAACTTTTAAAAGTTTCAATAAGCCCTTTCTCATTGGCTGTTTCAAAATAATCTTTGTGCATACTGCTTGCGACATTACCCTGCAAATCAAACCATTTTACATCTACATCTCTTCCAAATTCATCAAGTTCGATGCGTCTTGTCAAAATACCGTTATCACTGATATGTTCAGTAATTTGGTGATTGTCTTTTGTATATGTCTTTTCGCTTGAACAAAATTTTACAGGATTATAACTAATTATCATATTACGTATAAAAACTGTAATAATAATTTTTGCTAAATTGTGACATTATTTTTTATAAAAATATACTAATCAACATCTATTGGTTCACGAAGAATAGCTTCAATTGCTTCACGAGCAGTAAATACCAAAGTCTCAGGAACATTGTCAATTGTTGTAAATTGTCTTAAAACATCTACAACACGTTTGAAACAACGTACAATATCGCCTTCTCCCGTATCTCCTGCCTGATTCATAATTTCTTCCCATTCCTGACCAACTACCCATAGCTCAATCAATGGCGAATAATAAGAATTTATATACATAACATCTTCTACTTTATTATCATTTTGGACCTTTTCAAGTTTTCTTCTTATATCTTTTATTTTATTCAAAGTTTTTCTTACTTTTGGAGATAACGGCAGACCCAAACCTGACTCAACTCTTAAATCTTCCGTTGTAACCGAACAAATGACTGATGCCAATTCTGCAGGAGTTAAACCTTCTAACACGTTAGAGAATATAATTTCAGATAGAAACAATTCATTCTCGGAACGTATCTGAGAAGCGGATTTACCTCGTTCTGTCGGGAAATCATCTTTTAAATAATCGTATTGAGTCAACACATTTCTGTGAGCAACAAACTTATTCCAGAAAATGTCACGTTGTGTTTCCATCTCTTTATTCAGAAATATTGCACGTTTTTGATATCGTTCTATTAAATCGACTTCTTTCATGTGCTTTTTATAACGGTTACATTGTCCGCACTTAAATTCGTGCATTTTATTAAGCAAACTTTTCACAAATTTTTCAAACTCAACAGCCTCAGGAGATAAAGGTCTTTTCTTCCCTTTTTCCTGTTTATATATCGTTTTCATAACTCGTCTGTTTTGGACATAATTATCTCTTATTTTGTTAAACTCAATCAAATCATCTGTTGAATACTTATATGGACAGCTAAATTCAGAAATTTCAGCTAATTTTCGTTCATTTTGATTAATCATTTCCTGCAAACCTGCAAGACGAGAGCTTGAAGAAAAATATCCAAAACTTTTGAGAATAAGTTCTTTTGCTTCATCCATAGTAAAACGCTGAAGTAAATTCAAAACCATAGAATAGCTTGGTGAAAAACGACTTTCAAGAGGATTAGCATCTGATAATACCAATTCTGCAACCTCTTGCGGAGATTGAAACGGGGTCCCGACAATTGTAACATAACCGACTTCATCCATTCCTCTTCTGCCTGCACGACCTGACATCTGCAAAAATTCACTTGGAGTAAGTGTCCTGTGCCCGCTATCTGTTCTTTTACTAATTGAACTTATTACTGTTGATCTTGCAGGCATATTTATACCTGCTGCAAGCGTTTCTGTTGCAAATACAACTTTAATTAGCCCTTCTTGAAATAATTTTTCAACCAATAGTTTCCAGCTTGGTAAAAGTCCTGCGTGGTGTGATGCAACACCTTGTAACAAATATTCCATATGTTTGTTGTTGTATAAATACGGATTATCCACAAGAAATTCATCAATAATCTTTTTAATTTTTTCTTGTTCTTCTTTTGTCACCAACTCAAGCGAAACACATTTCTCCATCTGTTCATCACATTTTTTACGGGAAAAAGTGAAATATATCGCAGGCAACATATCGTTATTATAAAGGTTTCTTACGACTTCTTTTACGTGGCTTTTTTGCTGAGCTTTTCCTCTCGGGCCTCTTCTAAAATCTCTCTTTTCCGGTCTGATTTTTTTATTAAGTCCTCCCCCGGGAGATAACAACGGTAAAATTCTGTCAGGTTGAGAACTGTCAAAATAATAATATCTCAATGGCACAGGTCTGAAATCTGTATTTATTAAAGTTGTTTTTGAATGAACTGTATTTATCCACTGCGTAAGCTGATCGGCATTAGCAACTGTTGCAGATAGTGCAATAATCTGAACATCAACAGGACAATAGATAATACTTTCCTCCCAAACCGTTCCACGCTGTTCATCATTCATATAATGAACTTCATCAAGCACTACATAGCGAACATTTTTCATATTATCCGAAATAGAGCCAAAATTCGTACAATAAAGCATATTTCTGAATACTTCCGTAGTCATAACGACAATCTGACCATTACGATTAATAGAAGTATCTCCTGTCAAAAGACCAACTTTATCTGTTCCGTATTTTCTGCCAAAATCATAAAATTTCTGATTTGATAACGCTTTTAAAGGGGTGGTGTAAAAAATTCTTTCACCGTTTTCTAATGCCAACTGGATTGCATACTCAGCAATCACTGTTTTACCGGCACCTGTCGGAGCACATACAACCACACTTTCTTTATTTTTGATACATTCACAAGCATCTTTTTGAAAGTCATCTAATTCAAACGGAAATCCTATCATACAAATCTCTCTATTACCAGCTATGACAATTCAATTATGACATGTTTTCTTGCTTTGGGCAAGATATTATTATCGGTTAGTCATTATATTTAGAAACTCTATCAACAAGTTCCATAATATTTTCAAGCGCATCAGGTTTTGCAAGTTGCGATGATTTTCTTTTTAAATTAGCTATTTTTTCAGGATTATTTTTTAAATCAAGAAGAATTTTCAATAATACATTAGGGTCTGCTTCGCTATCTTCAAGATAGATACAAGCATCATTTTCCTGAACAAATTTTGCATTTTTTCTTTGGTGATCGGCTGCCGCATAAGGATACGGAATTAAAATCGGTGCAACATCTGACGCAAAAATTTCAGACAAACTCAAAGACCCTGCTCTTGAAATTACAATATCAGAAGCCTTTACAACAGTTATCATATCTTCAAAATAAGGTCTTACCATAATATTTTTATCTTTTGTATAATCTTTATACAATTTGCATAATCTGTCTGTCACCGCTTCATAATTTTTTTGTCCTGTCTGAAAAATCATCTGAACATTATGTACTTGCGACAATTCTTTTATTATCTCTACAAATGCTTTATCTATAGATTTTGAGCCTTGTGAACCGCCCATAACACAAATAAGCAATCTGTCTTTATCAAACCCCAAACTTTCTCTTGCGCTATCTCTGTCTAAAGTTTTAAACTCAGGTCGAAGCGGATTTCCGTTTATATAACAGTTTCTGTTTTTTATAAACTTTTTTGCACCCTCAAATGCAAGAGAAACAACTTTTGCTTTTTTTGACAATTTTCTTGTAACAATCCCCGGCTGCATATCGCAATCGTGAAGCATATATGGTGTTTTCTTTAATACACTTGCCGCAATTAGCACAGGCGCAGAAACATAACCCCCAGTTCCAAAAATCATATGAGGTTTATATTTCCACAAATAATAACAACTTTTTATAACTGCAAATAAAAGCTGAAATCCCCACATAATAAAATTTAAGCTTAATTTTCTTGGCATACCTTTAACTTTTACAGGTAAAAATTTATACCCCTTTTTCATTGCAATAGAATATTCAAGATTATCAGGATTACCTACATAATAAACCACATTATCAGGATTCTTAATCAATTCATCTGCGACAGCTATTGCAGGATAGATATGTCCTCCTGTGCCTCCGCCTGTAATAAAAAATCGTTTAGACATTTTGTGTTACCCTTATTTTTTTAACTTTTTGTTTTGATATGTTTAATAAAATACCGACCATAAATAATGTAATCATAACAGAAGAACCGCCATAACTGATAAACGGAAGCGGAACACCTGTAGCAGGAACCATTGAGCTTGCAACACTCATATTTAGGAATGCCTGAAAACATATAGAAAATGTAAGACCAATTGCCAAAAGTTTTCCGTACATATCAGGACATTTTGATGCAATAGAAAAACCTCTCTGTAAAATAGTCCAGAATAAACCAATCAAAAATACACAACCGATAAATCCCAATTCTTCACCAATTACTGCAAAGATAAAGTCAGTATGAGCTTCAGGAAGCCATGCAAGTTTTTGTTTTGATGCACCATAACCACTGCCCCACAAACCGCCTGAAGCAAAAGCTACCATTGACTGAATAATATTATAACCTGCACCTAACGGATCAGATTCAGGGTTTAGCCAAATTTTAATACGTTGTAATTGGTATGGTTGAAGTAAACTTCCCACACCGCCTAATCCTAAAAATGCCAAGAATCCGCCGCCAATTAACTTTGACGAACCTCCTGCGGTCAAATACATCGCAACCGATGTCGCAAACAACAAAAGCACCATACTTAAATTCGGCTGTTTAAAAATCAATAGCACCATTACTATTATTAATAAATATGTTGAGTATTTTTTTGAATCTAAAAGATTCACGTCTTTAGAAAATATTTTTGCCAGAAGCATAACAACAGCAGGTTTAGCAAACTCTGACGGCTGTAAACTCAACGGCCCTATGCTAATCCAGCGTTGAGCACCATTGATTACATCACCTTTCATCAATACTATTGCAAGCAATGCTATTACAAAGACCGCAAAACCGTTGGTAAGATTAACAAGCTTTTTATAGTCAAAATTAACTAAAACCCTTAGACCTAAATAACCTATGACAACACCTATCATTTGCATTAAGGTAAAATGCAGAGGAGAAATTCCCGAATTTATACATTTAGGAACACTTGCAGAAAATACTGCCATAACTCCGATAATAACCAAAAACATTACAACAATACTCAACACCTTGTCATGATGCGGTGTTATATAGTTATATTGCTGAGTAACATTTCTCAAAATTCTTTGATCATTATCTCTTTGATAGTACATACTCTTTAAATACTCTTCCTCTTTCTTCATAACCTGAGAACATATCGAAACTTGCACACGCAGGTGATAACAATACTACATCAGGTTGTAATTCTATAGATTTATCTATCGCTGATTCCATAGAATCTTCTTTTATTATATTAGAAAAACCGTGATTTTTTAAATTTTCTTCAAATCTTGCTGTGGCTTCACCGATAAGAATAACAGTTCTGATATGATTATTAACCGAATTACAGAACTCATCAAGACTTGTGAGTTTATCTCTTCCGCCTGCAATAAGAACAACATTTTGATTATTAAACGAATCAATCGCAACAATAGATGCTTCAGGATTAGTCGCTTTTGAATCGTTATAGAAAGTTATTCCGTTAAATTCTCTTACTTTTTCTAATCTGTGTTCAGGTGCTTTAAAACTCATTATTGCAGATTTTATATTTTCATTTGTGATTCCTGTCAGTTTTGCAATAATAACACCGCACATAATGTTTTGATAATTGTGATGTCCAACAAGTGAACAATCTTTTAAATCAATAATTTTTTCTTCTTTGCCGTCACGCTTGAAATATATTGCATCATTTTTTATATATGAACAATTATTATCTAATTCTTTATCAAAGAGGTAAATTTTTCCATTACATTTTTCACTTTTAGAGAATTTTAATAATTCTGCATCAGCACCATTTAATATTGAAAACTCAATATTATTTACCTCAAAAAGTTTTGCTTTGGCATTGAAATAGTTTTCCAGAGTTTTATGCCACGTAATATGATCAGGGGTAAAATTAGTCCAGCAGGCAATTTTAGACTGAAGATATTTGCTGTGTTCTGCCTGATAAGAACTCATTTCGCACACAAAATAATCAGGGTTATCCTTCACAAGAGAAATCGGCGGCTGGCCAATATTTCCGCATGCAGGCGCTTTGTATTGAGTAGATAAAATGTGTGATACAAGTGCCGTTGTGGTAGTTTTGCCGTTTGTACCCGTTATAGAAATAAATGGTGTATCACTTTCCAAATAAGCCAAATCAGGTTCTGAAATTATATCAACGCCTTCATTTTTTAGCTTTATATACAATTCATTATCAAGAGGGAATGAAGGACTGACAACAGCAATATTTACCCCTGATGTAAATTCTTCTGAATGTCCTCCAAACTCAATCTTTACCCCAAGTGCTTCCAATTCTTTTATTTCTTTTTCATCTTCCGGCTTCCGATCTCTTTGCTCCGTAATATAAACAGAAAATTTTCCATTTTCCATTTTCCATTTTCCATTTATTAAGTATCTTGCAGCCGCTTTTCCACTCAGAGAAAAACCCAATATTAAAACTTTTTTATTATTCCAATCTATCTTCATAATCTTGCAATATCTTCTTATTTTATGAGCAAGTACGCCCAACCTGCTCTCTAGCCTTTAATCATTAGTGAATTGTCAAAAGTTAAAAGATAAAATCTATTCACTTTCACTATCCACTACTATTATAAAATATTAAGAACGAAAAGCAATTATGTAAAATTTAATAATTTTTTAGTAAAAATTTCTAAAAAATTGTTTTAATAAAATAAGAAGGTAGTAATATAAATGATATCAATCCAACATAGTTGCTGTGGAAATAATTATTTAAAAAATAATGTATCTCATAATCAGGTTAATTTTAACGGAAAAAAACATAAGAGTATGCCGGCTATACTTGAAGTAGAAACTCCTGATGGAAGTGTTTTATCAGAAGTGCCTGATACACCTATTGTAACCAAACCTGC
>OMPX01000124.1 GCA_900313115.1 uncultured bacterium | reverse complement strand
GGAGAGGTGTCCGAGTGGTTTAAGGTGCAAACCTGGAACGTTTGTGTGGGGGAAACTCCACCGCGGGTTCGAATCCCGCCTTCTCCGAATTTATATTAAGACGGTAATTCAAAATTATCGTCTTTTTCATCATTCGGGGCGGGATTCTCACCCGAGCGGGTTTCTTCCCTCCATTACAAAACAATACTTAATTGTTTTGTAACGGAGTCCTTCGCCTTCTCCGAATTTATAAAATAAAAACAGGGTATATCCCTGTTTTGTTCTATAAAAATTAAAAATAAATCTAAAACATATTTATATAATTATTATTTTTTTTCGTACAAAATCTTTGCTGCTTCTGTTCTAATTGTAGTCATTAAATCTTTTTTATTATTAATTCCTTCCGGTAAAACAGTTGAACCTGCATATTCAGGTATCATATAAAATATTGGTTCTGAACCGTCGTATGGTTCGGTTTGTCTTACAACCCTTTTTGAAACTTCCATTTTTGGAGCTCGTAAATTTTCTGAGCTTGGTTCAAACGCAATATTTATTCTTTTTTTGTTTGCGTATCTTGCTATTGAATCTAAGTTTTCTTTTATTATTTTTGAATCTTCAGGTTTAAATGCTGTTGATAATGTTATATGATTTTCAATTCGTTCTTGACTTCTTTTTGCCGCTTTTTTTATCAAATATTCTCTTGATGTGAAAAACCCTTTTGCAACCTTCATTTATTTTTCCTCTCTATATTTACCACTTTTTATATAACAATTGTAAAAAATGATTTTGCTAGTATTTATTTTTTTTTATTAACAATAGTTTACAAAGAATTTTAAAATTCAAGCATAAAAGTTACAGGTCCGTCATTTATAAGCTCAATATCCATCATTGCACCAAAAACACCGGTTTTAACAGGAATATTTTTTTCTCTTATTAAATCATTAAAATATTCATATAATTCATTTGCTTTTTGAGGTAATTCAGCTTTATCAAAACTTGGTCTCGTACCTTTTTTACAATCACCTGCAAGTGTAAATTGAGAAACAACTAAAATTTCGCCTTTAATATCCTGAACAGACAAATTCATTTTATCGTTCTCATCTTCAAATATCCTAAGCTTGCTTAATTTGTCGGCTAATTTTTCTGCGTTTTCTTTTTCGTCACCTTTTTCAACGCCTAACAAAACTAAAATTCCATGACCTATTTCAGAATATAATTTTCCGTCAATAGTTACTGATGCTCTTTTTACTCTTTGTATTAAACCTTTCATTTTTACCCTGCCTTACCTGAAAGCTGTCCGCAGGCTGCATCAATATCTGCGCCGCGTTCTAATCTTACGGTTACTTTTTTCCCTGAATGTTCAAGCAAATATTTAAACTTCATTATTTCATTATTTGATGGTTTTTTATAACCTGTATTTGTTACATCATTATACGGAATAAGATTTATATTACATTTTAAATCTTTTAAAAAGTATGCCAAATTTTTTGCAGTTTCTATATCT
Organism: uncultured bacterium; assembly: GCA_900313115.1. GTDB lineage: Bacteria > Cyanobacteriota > Vampirovibrionia > Gastranaerophilales > Gastranaerophilaceae > UBA2883. The sequence goes on along the minus strand of OMPX01000124.1, from coordinate 4,592 downwards.
GAATTAAAATCTTTAATTAAAATATATTCTATTGTTATTCTTCTGCCTGTTTTTTCGACATAATTCAAAAGTGCAGGTTTTAATTTTGAAAGCGGATATTTTTCTTCTATCGGCATAATTTTTTTACGAATTTCGTGAGTTGGCGCGTGAAGTGATATTGCCAAGGTTGATTGAAGTTCTTTTTGAGCAAGTTCATTTATTTTCGGAACAATACCGCTTGTTGAAATTGTTATTCTTCTTGCTCCTATCTGAAAATCGTTATTAAAAATTTCTAGCGCTTTTAAAACGTTGTTTAAGTTTAAAAGAGGTTCGCCCTGTCCCATAAAGACAATATTTGTTACTTTTAAACCGGTATCTCTTTGGATAGTCAGAACTTGTTCTATAATTTCCTGATAAGTTAAATTTCTTATAAATCCTCTTTTTCCTGTTGCACAAAAAGAACAATTCACTGCACAACCAACCTGAGAACTTACGCAGGCGGTTAAATTTGCTCGGTTATCAAATCTCATTAAAACAGTTTCTACACATTCGCCGTCAGGGTATTCTATTAAATATTTTAATGTTCCGTCAGAACTTTCCTGTTTTACTTTAATTTTTGATTCGGTAACTACAGCTTTTTGTTTTAATTCTTCTCTGAATGTTTTTGCCAAATCAGTCATTTCATCTATTGAAGAAACAGATTTTGAATAAATCCAGTTATGAATTTGTTTTGCACGAAACTTTGAAGCATTCATTTCTTCAACAAATGCCGTAATTTCTTCTAAAGACATGCCTGACAAAATTTTCATAATATAAATATACTATAAACGTATTTGAAATTATATGCAGTTTTGATTTAGTAATCTAATTTTTCCATTAAATCATCTGCTATATCAAAATTCATATACACATTTTGAACGTCATCGTGTTCGTCTAATCTTGTATATAATCTCATAATATTTGTAGCAATTTTTTCATCTGTAACTTCAATTTCATTTTGAGGAATGCGAGTAAATTCCGCTGTTATTGACTTAAATCCTGCTTGTTCCAATCCTTCTGTTACAGATTGAAGATTTTCAAAAGAAGTAATTACTCTGTAGTTTTCTTCATCATCTTCGATATCTTCCGCATCAAGATTTATTGCTGCTTCAAAAAGTTGTTCATAATCAACAGATTTGTCAAAAGTGATACAGCCTTTCTTGTCAAACATCCAGCCTACACAACCTGTTTCACCTAAGTTGCCGTTGAACTTTGTGAAATAACTTCTGATATCACCTGCAGTACGGTTTTTATTATCAGTCATCGCTTCTACTACAACTGCAACACCGCCTGCTGCGTATCCTTCATATACAATTTCTTCGTAATTGTCTGCGTTTGATTGACCTGCACCTTTTTCAATCGCTCTTTTTATATTATCGTTAGGAAGTCCTGCCGCTTTTGCTTTTTCGATTGCCGTTCTTAAACGGAAATTGCCCGCAGGATCAGGACCGCCAAGTTTTGATGCTACAATCAATTCTCTTGAATATTTTTGAAAAACTACGGCTCTTGCTGAGTCTGTTTTTGCTTTTTTATGTTTAATCGTTGACCACTTGGAATGTCCGCTCATTTTATACCTCTCTTTGTTTGTCTACATTACAATGATATCAAATCAATGGAAAATTGGAAACCGAAAATTTAAAATTATTATAATTCTTAAAATTTTAAAAGTTTTTTCTAAAGTGAAAAATGTATTTTTCTGTGAATTGTATTCATTTTTGAAAAAATAAGCCGTATATCTTTTTACCAACAATCATTATATTAAAGAGGAGAATTTTATTATGGCTAGAATCATTGAATCATCAACAAATGCAAGACGTACTATTCAACTATCAACTGACGATATTTTATCTATCGTTCAAGAATATCAACAGTTAACAAAGAGTTTTAGAGAATTGGAAGAAATCAGAGATATTCTTGAAAACAAAGTTATTTACATTCCTGAAGGATAGGGGTAGGGGTAAATTATATGGGGGTAAATTATATGGGGTAAATTATATTTCTATAATTGAATCATAGTTATCCAGCCTGAAAAATGGAAAGTGTGCACAATTTTCTAATGTTATGCATCTTGATTTGTCAGACCAATATTCAAGCTGACGTTCATAATAAAAAATTTTGTCATCTTTGCTAAGGATTGCAATATTAAATTCAACAGGCTCATTGCTGCTGTTACATTGATTTATTACAAGTAATTCCTGCATACAACTTTCAAAAGTTCTGTGAGATTGAGTTGAATTGAATTTTCTAAATTCTTCATCATCATAAACTAAAAATTTTCGTCTGAAATCAAGTGCATTTGAAGGTGTTACTCCCGCAAATACATCTAAAATTTCTTTTCTTAGACCGTAATATTGATTGTTTGCCAATGGATTGCCGTTTATTGCAACAGTTTTTTTGAATTTTGGTAATTTATTTTTTAAAACACAACCTATATTTACTCCTGCGGAAAAAGATATCAAATAAAACTCGTTATATTTTGAAAAATCAAAATCAAAATTCAAATTGGTATAATCATAACAGATTAAAACATCATATTTTTCAGATTTCATAAAGCTGAATTGGTCTGCATCACAGCCCCAGCCGGTTAAAAATATTATTAAATTTTTGCTGTTATTTTTTATTAATTTTGTTTGCATTATATTTCTTCTTTTATTTTGTACTTATCAGGTGCTACATTATTTATTTTTTCAGTAATTTGTTTTACTAATTGTTTGTATAAATTAATATCTTCTTCAAAAAATAAAAGATTACTTGGATGATATGTTTCTATAGAAAAATTTCTTCCTAATAATATATCTCTAAAATCTTCTAAAGGATTATTATTTTTATATGGATTTTTTTTCATATATTTTTCTTCGAAAACAAAATCAATAAATTGAAATTCTTCTTTATCATAATCTATAAAGGTATTATTTGGATGTACAAAATCAAGCATAAAGTTCTTTATTGATAATATATCTTGAATTGCTGAAACATATGTTTTGTCAGGTAAATCATGTATTTTTTCTAATATTTCAAAATATTTTTGCGTAAAATTTTTATAATTATTAAAAAATCTTATGCCGTCTAAAATGTGATATTCCGGTGAATTTTCTGTTAGTTGATTTTTTTCTATATATTTTAAATCTTTTGCAAAACAATCTAATGCTCTTATAGCAGCCTTTTTCCCATATTTTTTAGAAATTTCAACTAACATTTTATATTGTATATAATCTGATGTGTCATTATTAGGACCTAATAATATTTCATATGATTTTTGGTAAGGTAATGATACATTTTGTCCTGACATTCTTCTCAAAATTGTTATATATGAATTTCTGTTTGTATAGTTTAAAACATTTACAGGGTCAACAAATCCTTTTTTTGCATATTTTGATTTTTTTCTATCAATATAATATAAATGCAAACCAAAATGAGGATTATCTTTTATTGTATCATCATATTTAATTGGTATTTTAACTAAATCTCTTGGCAACTTATCTAAATTATTTAAATATTTACGACCAATTTTAATTATCAAATCATCATTTCCGAACATTGGAAAAACTCCGATATATTCGTCTGTATAAATCGGTGTTTGAGTTATTGATTGCAATATCAAATCATGAATATTTTCTTGTGTATTATTTGTATTTATAATTGATGATATTGAGTGTATTTGTTCAAATAAATCTATCTGAATTTCATAATCTGAATTTCTATAAATTTTTTTATTGTTTATGGAAGAAATATTTACACCAATATAGTATCCGTTATATTTATAACATTTTTTTATTATTTTATTTAAGTTTTTTGTTTGTTTAATGTGTTTTTTTTGTGAAACAGAACTTCTTATTATTGCCCAACATCTTTCTCCGGTAGGTTTTTCAAACCATATTTGAGGGTCAATTTCTAATATATCTTGGAAAGAATAAATTTTACAATTTTGTGCCTTTAGATATTTTATTACTTGTTTAATACTATAATATCTGATTTCCCATTCAGACATTTCTATTTTATCCATAGTTGCTAAATGTTCAGGTATTATCGGTTGTCCTGTTTTTGTATGAACAAGATTCCAACCGTTATGTTTTGCTTTCAAATCTGTAAAATCTTGACTGTAAGGATTTTTTACAATTATAGGAAATTTACACGGTACCAAATTATATAATCTTGAAGCATATAATTGTCTTTTTATGTATTCGTCCGGTAAATATGATATTCCTGCTTCATCTTGAATATCAATTATTACTGAAAAAATTTTATTTTTATATATAAAATTCATGCTATCAAACGATGGATTAGTAAATTCTGCACGTACCCATTTACAACTATTCAGTAAATTCATATGTTTTTGTATTTGATTACCTGCAATATTACGAGAAAATAATAATAATTCTTTAGGAGGATTAAGTACAATTTTTTCAATTGACTGAGAAGAAAAAATTTTTTTAAAATCTTCTGACAATATTTCATAAATGCCGCAAATATTGTTAATAAATTTCATTTTTACCTCTTAAATAATTTATCCCAGAGGGACTTTTTATGTTCTTTCTTTTTTATTTTATCAAAAACTTCGTCAAAAGTTTCAATTG
>OMPX01000123.1 GCA_900313115.1 uncultured bacterium | reverse complement strand
TTATCAGCAATCTTAATTAAATCCATATTGTGCTCAATAATTAAAATAGTGTTTCCTGCATCAGCTAATCTGTGAATAATTTTTATCAACTTATCGAGATCAGACCAATGAAGTCCGACAGAAGGTTCATCCAATAAGTACAGAGTTTTTCCCGTTGCACGTTTATTTAATTCTGATGCAAGTTTAATTCTTTGAGCTTCTCCACCCGATAAAGTTGTAGCACTTTGACCAAGCTTAATATAATCTAAGCCGACATCATGCAGTGTTTGAAGCTTATTTTTAATTTGAGGAATACTGTCAAAAAATTCCAAAGCTTCTTTTACACTCATTTCCAAAACATCATATATAGTTTTGCCTTTATATTTCACTTCTAAAGTTTCTTTGTTATATCTGTGACCGCCGCAGACATCACATTTCACATAAACATCTGATAAGAAATTCATTTCGATTTTAAGAAGTCCGTCGCCTTTGCAGGCTTCACAACGTCCACCCTTCACATTAAAACTGAAGCGTCCTGCTTTATAACCACGCATTTTGGCTTCATTTGTTTTTGCAAACAATTCTCTTATCGGTGTAAATACATCGGTATATGTTGCAGGGTTTGAACGAGGCGTTCTGCCAATTGGGGACTGATCAACTTCAATAACCTTGTCAATATGTTCAAAACCAGTTATTTCTTCAACACCCTGAGGTTTTGGTTTATTCCCTCTGAGTTTGTGAAGCGCATATTGATATATAATATCGTTCATTAAAGTTGATTTACCTGAGCCCGATACACCTGTTAAAACTGTGATTTTACCTAACGGAATATCGACATCTATATGTTTTAAATTGTTCTTATATGCATTTTTTACGTGCAGATATTCACCATTTCCTTTTCGTAATTTATCAGGAACAGGGATAAACTTTTTCCCTGATAAAAATTGCCCTGTTAAAGATTTTTCTTCAGATATGATATCTTCAAGTGAACCTTGTGCAACTATTTCACCGCCATTCACACCTGCTTTTGGACCAATGTCAACTATGTAATCAGCATTTCTCATTGTATCTTCATCGTGTTCAACAACAATCAGAGTATTACCCAAATTTCTAAGTCTGAGTAAGGTCTTAATAAGCCTGTCATTATCTTTTTGGTGAAGTCCGATAGAAGGTTCATCAAGTACATATAGAACCCCTGACAAACCGCTTCCGATTTGAGTGGCTAAACGTATTCTCTGAGCTTCTCCACCTGATAATGTGCCTGCCATACGGGCAAGGTTTAGATAACTCAAGCCCACGTCCATAAGGAACTTTAGTCTTGCTCTGATTTCGTCTAATACTTGTTTTACGATTTTCATTTGGAAATCTGAAAGTGTCAAATATAAATCTGAAATGAAACTGTGAGCTTCATCAATCGGCATCATACAAAATTCGTGAATATTAACTCCGTTTATTTTCACTGCTAACGGGAACGGCTTTAGACGTCCTCCGCCGCAAGCTTCACAAGGAGTTGTTATCATATATTTTTGAATTTCTTCTCTCCAATATTCACCTTCTGATTCCTGATAATGTTTCATTAAGAAAGGAATAACACCTTCATAACGTCTCAATTTTTTACGGTATCTTTTTGTCCCAAATTCTTTTACGTTTATCCATAATGTTTCTTTTCCTGAACCATACAGGATAATGTGTTGATGTTCTTTTGATAATTCCTGAAACGGAGTATCCATACTAAAGCCGTAGTGGTCTGCTACACTTTGAAGCAAATCGAAATAATAACTGTTTGCTGTTTTACTCCAGGGGTAAATTGCCCCTTCTTTTAGCGACTTTGTCTTGTCAGGGACAACTAAATCATCGTCAACCTGAAAATCAAAACCTAATCCGCCGCATCTTTCACATGCACCGTACGGATTGTTAAAACTAAAAATCCGTGGTGTGAGTTCTTCAAAACTTATTCCGCAATTTTCACAGGCAAGTTTTTCACTGTACATTATTTCTTCCTGACCGATAACATCAATAATCACTATCCCGTCAGCTTTTTGAAGAGCAGTTTGTACACTGTCTGAAATTCTTGACTGTGCAGTTGGTTTGATTATAACTCTGTCAACTACAACTTGTATATCGTGTTTTTTAGTCTTGGCAAGCTCAATATCATCTTCATCCAGATTATAAATTTCACCATCAACTTTAACTCTGACAAAACCTTCCTGACGAAGTTCGTTGAACAATGACGAGTATTCACCCTTTTTACCTTTTACTATTGGGGCAAGTATTTGAATTTTACTCCCTTCGGGAAGCTTAAATACAGATTCTACTATTTCATCAATTGTCTGAGGTTTAATTTCTTCTCCGCAATTCGGACAATATGGAGTTCCGACTCTTGCGTATAATAATCTCAAATAGTCGTATATTTCCGTAACTGTTCCGACAGTTGAACGAGGGTTGTTACTTGTTGATTTCTGATCAATTGAAATTGCAGGAGTCAAGCCGTCTATTGAATCAACATCAGGCTTGTCCATTTGTCCCAAAAATTGTCTTGCATAAGTGGAAAGACTCTCGACATAACGTCTTTGACCTTCGGCAAAAATAGTGTCAAATGCTAATGAACTTTTACCCGAACCGGAAACACCGGTAAACACAATTAATTGATTTTTAGGTAAATCCAAGGACACATTTTGTAGATTATGCTGCCTAGCTCCTCTTATTGTGATATTGTCATTCATGCCTTATCCCCTCAACTATATTCTACACCAAGCATACTATAACGACAACAAAACCATTGATTTCTAAAATTGCAAATGATATAATCCAAATAAAGAAGAGAATAGAGGGCATTATGAGATTTTTAGCTACTTTGCTGACATTTATAACATTATCAATGAATATATCGTTTGCACTGCCATATCAGGCAAATGCAAAAACAGCACGGATTCCTGCAGGAACAAAATTATCATTGGAATTACTTCAGACAGTAGATACAATGGCTTGTCAGGAGGGTGACTCTTTTAATCTTATGTTATTAAATGACCAAAAAGTTGCAGATAAGGTTGTGTTGCCTGCGGGTTCAGTAATCAGAGGCTCAATTCAAAAAGTAAAAATGGCAAAAAGATTATCAAGAGGTGCAGTGCTTTATCTTGATTTTGACCACGTTGTAACACCAACAGGACGACAATTGCCAATTAGTTTAAGTGTTTATGGAATGCAGACAGTAACGTATGATGGCGGTATATACAGAACTCTTGGATATGGTCAGGCTTTACAAAACAATTGGACTAAAACTTGTGATATAGTAAAAATTTCTACAAATTTTGGACGTAAATCAGGTAATGTTCTACCGGGTTCACAGTTTATTACCACGCCTATTTGCGCTCTCGGCGGTGCAATAGGTGGTTTTGGCTATTTATTTGGGGATAGCATTATTGACTTGTTCAGAAAAGGCGAAGAAGTAACACTTATTAAAGGTTCTAATTTAGATGTTATTCTTGCTCAACCAATTGACGTACCAATTAGTTAGAAATTATGTGTAGATGCCTAAAACATTAAAAAAGGTTTTATTAATAACCGATTGCCCAAGCTTTTGGTTTAATTTTGTTTAGGTTTTTGTTGGTATTTTGAGTATTAGTTTTCACTTCTGTTGCCTCAATGACTGTCTCCGGTCTTTGAAGTAAATTGTTTTTTTGCATAGTTAAATCAACATTGTTGAAGGATTTCAACTTATCTAATTTGTTTTGTAATTCAGCATTTTCAACATTTAATATTGTAGTTTTTCTGCTGCATTCATTGAGTTTTATTTCACTTGATACTACAAAATAATAACTGATTGCAGAAACAAATATTGCACATATTAGTAATACGCTTAATGTTCTATTCACTTTTTTTATCGCCATAGCTTTAACAGAATTTTGTTTTGGGAAATAACCGTCAATAACATGTTCATCATAGTTACGAATGCTGTCTGAAACATAACCTACGTTATATTCTTCACGAGGTCTGCTGTTGGCATTTCTATTTCTTACACGATTATTATTCAAGATATTAACCTATTTCTGTTTTATATATCTAACTACTCTTAACTTTGCACTTCTTGAAGGAGGATTTATTTTAATTTCTTCTTCACTCGCCGTAATCGGTTTTTTGTTTACTAATTCAATTCTCGGAGGTTCGCATTTACAAATCATTTCATTGCATCTGCATTTTTGTGCCTCATACTTGAATATTTTTTTTACAATCCTATCTTCAAGAGAATGAAAACTAATTACAGATATTATAGCACCATAATCTAATAAATCCAATACATCTGTTAAGACTTTTTTTACATTTTTTAATTCTCCATTCACCTCAATTCTGATAGCCTGAAAAACTCTTGTTGCAGGGTGAATGGACGATTTTATATGAGGAGTTGATTTAACAATAAGTTCAGCAAGTTCTGTTGTCGTTTTTAATGGTGATTGATTTCTTCTGTTAACAATAGCTTTAGCTATACGTTTTGAAAATCTCTCTTCGCCGTATTCACTAAAAATCTTTACAAGTTCCTCTTCTTTATAACTGTTAACAACATCGTACGCAGAAAAATCTGCCGACATATCAAATCTCATATCAAGAGGAGCTTCTTTAGAAAAAGAAAAACCTCTTTCTTGTTTTGTAAGCTGATGATATGATGCTCCTAAATCTAACAATACACCGCCTGTTATTTTATCTACACCATATTTTGATAATGCTGATTTTATGTTGATATAAGAATCTTTTATAATTGTTAAATTTTTATACTCTTTCAATCTTTCAGATGCATAACTTATCGCATCATCATCAATATCAAATGCATATAATTTTCCGTTAGGAGAAATTCTGTTTAGTATTAGTTCACTGTGACCGCCTCCGCCTAAAGTACAATCAACATAAATGAGACCGTCTCTACATTCTAATGCATCAACAGCTTCATTTTTCATAACTGTGTAGTGAGTAAATTGAGTTCCCATATAATACTCATAAACTAAAAAAAAATTTGCTTCAATATTAAATATAGTTAATTTACTATTTACTATTCCCTATTCACTATCTACTTGATTTTTATGTAACGAATTGTAACAATACTGTTTTGAAAATTAAAGAAAATGTACAAAAGTGCCGTCATAACATGCAAAGGAAACTAGGAACAAAGGAGTCCACATTATGGGTATGTCGGCGTCACAGGCACGATTACTGTCATTAACATCAAGAATGCACGACCTTGAATTTCAGGCACAAGGAATTCAATACTCAAAGCTTGATTTAATCGACTTAAAACAAAAAGAATATGATGAATATTTAGAAGCACTCGATGCCACTAAATTCCAAATGTCTATTGTGACACCTGAAGGTAAGCAATTACAAGACATTACCTATACAAATATGATTATGGCAAATACAGGTGGTGGTATTCATCCGATGTATATTGTCACAAATAACGCAGGTCAAATTTATCTTCCTGAACAAATTACATCAAAGATTAAACCGATGCCAAACAGCTTGGAATCTTTCTTGGAAATTGTTGCTAAAAATTATTTATATTCAAGCAGAATGGATTTGAATACACAAGATGAATACATTGCCGAAATGAGAAAGGATGGTAATTATAATTATTGGCAAGCTGTATTTTATCAACTTGGCGGATATAAAGATGATAATGGCGAAATTGTATCCGGCAGAGGATTTGCTACTATCAGCCATGAAAAAGCTGTTGATAGAGAATGGCTTGAGAAAACATTGAATAGTGGCGATGCTCAATTATTTAAACTTACTGCAGAAAAATCTTTATTCAATGAGAACAAAATCAATATTTTTGCAGAAACAAGTTTGTCTGTCGATCCTGATTTGACGGAAATATCTAATACGGAATTAATCCAACAAGCTACGGTTGATTATGAAAAAGCAATACAAGATGTAGATGCAAAAGAAACAAAACTGGATATGCAGCTTGCTAAGATTGATCAACAACACAGTGCATTAAAAACGGAATTTGATTCTGTAAAACAAATAGTAAGTAAAAATATTGACCGTTCCTTCAAGTGCTTTAATGCATAAGATAAGGGGGTAAATATATAATTTACGCAAATTAGTTATAAGTACTATAAAAAAGGAGATAACCAATCGGCTATCTCCTTTTATTCTAGTTAACACGCATTCTTCCTGTTGGTCGAGGTGGTGCTTCATATTTTAGACGATTTTCTTTGCAATAAGTTTTTATTTCTGCTTCAGAATATCCCATCGTTCTAAGTGCATCAAATATATTTAATGATGTATGAGTTTTACCGTGAACCATTATTCTTGATTTTAGCACATCATCAGAGTTTGTCTGAGTGTTTTCAAAAGGGTATCCTTCGTCAACATCATAACCCATTTCTGCCTTATATTGTCTATATAGTTCACTTGATTTTAATTTTGCTAATTCCTGTGCAGCTTGCGCTGCTTCCGCCGGTTCACCATACATACTAATAAGTTCCAACTCTTCAATTATAGCTTTTAATTTTTCCGGATCCATCACTCGCACTCCTTATTTATCTGTACATTTATATAAAGTATTTTTATTTGAAAAATTTGACTTTTATAAAATAAAAAAAGCTCAGATAAATTTATCTGAGCTTTTTACTAATTTTATAATTAACTATGCTCCTGCATTTTGACCGGTATAGCAAGCAATAAGAGTTGTTAAATCATCTCCCGTCGCTTTTGTCATAGCATCAAATGCACTGTAATAATTGTAAGATGAATGATCAGCGAGCCATCCTGCAACCTTTTCTGCTATGCCTATTACATCAACAGTAGAACCAAATACGTCGCTTTGTGTGTCAACACCATTGTACATGTTTTCGATTAGACCGTTACCATAGAAAGTAGTGTCTGTTGTTGGAACTGCAAATTTATAACCTTGATTATTTACTGAATCATACCCGAAGAAACTATCCATATATATAAAACCTGATGCATTTCCACTGGCAACAGCAGCATAGTTATTACCACGCAATACATATAAACCTGTTTTATCAGTTGTGTATGCAGTAGGGTTTACACCTTCCACCAACGGTTCAGTTTTGTCAATTTTCACATCAAAGAACAGATTTAAATTATCTTGTTTTTCAGAGAAGAATAATTTGTCTTCCTTACTTGTATAATTTTTATATTCTTTTACATCAAAGGTATCCGGATCAAACTCATATTTTTTCAAACCGATAATATTATCATAAATAGAAAGTGATGTTTCATTATCAAATTTATTTACGACATAATGTGTATTTCGGTCTTCTGACATATATTTATCATTACCGCCGGTATATGTAATTTTATCAACACCAGTACTTATAGTAGTTCCGCCCTCTAATAGAGCAACAATGTCGTTTTTAGTGCTTGTAGTAACTGTTGTACCTGTTGTATTTGTTGATAAAAGAATATTATGTACGTCTTTATTTGCAACTTTTTGTGTACCAATTGTAACTGTTTTAGAATCAGTTTTTACATTAGCAACAGATACTTTTGCTTTTGAAGATACAGAAATTGTATATAAATCATCATTTCTATCAACAATACTAACATTACTAAATTTTCCGTTTTTAGTATTATAGAAATTCAGAAATTCAATTCCATTTGTTTCTTCTGATGTATTTTTTAATGAATAAACTATACCAAGATTATATTGTTTTGAATTACCTTCTTTTTCTAACGTAAAGAACATATCTGATGCACTTTTACCCCTTAAAATTGATTCATCAATACCAAATATATCCTCAAATTTTAAAGTCGTACTTCCTGCAGCAGATGATATCATGTCAACTCCGTGTTCCTGACCTTCAAAATGCACCGTATCGTTGCCTTTTCCTGTTTCTATTCTGTCATTTCCACCGCCACCATAGATGTGGTCGTTACCTGCACCGCCATCGATGGTATCATCATCGGCAAAACCGTACAGATAATCATTACCTGCGCCGCCAAATAATCTGTCACTATCAAACCCGCCAACAAGAATATCATTGCCTGCTTCACCATATATAGCATTTCTGCCGTCACCACCGTAGATATAATCGTTTCCTTTTCCACCGTAGATTAGATCAGAATTGTTTCCGCCTATAATAATATCATTTCCTGCATCACCATATATATCATTGATACCATTTAACGTAGTATCTGAAACCTGAAGTTTATCAAGAAGGTTTTTTGCACTGCTATCAACTAAATCTTTGAATATATTTATATCCGTTTGGCTTACGTTATTCCCTACAATAACATCATTACCGTTACCACCTCTGATAAAGTCATTTCCACCACCACCATAGAGGGTATCGTTTCCGTTCATACCTTTGATTACATTGTCTGCATTATTACCCCAAATCATGTTGTCATACTTATCACCTGTGGCATCAAGATTGAAGGTTTTTACTTTTATTGGTTCATCGGTAATCGTTGTAAAGAAACCGCCTGCTTCTTTTCCGATATATTCATCGAGTTTGGCATCATAACTATTTAAATTTTTATTGTAATTTGCAGCGTTTTTATCTGTCCCTTGTTCATTATACAAGGTTGCCTTCAAGAAGTCTTCAAGAGAAATAAATCTTGTCATCCATGCTCCTGAATCATGGATATAGAAACCGATAGGTGCATTTATATAATTACCCTCTGTATCTGTTTCAGCAGGATTCACACCATGTGCATAAACAACTCCTGTAATTGCAATAGCATGGTCTATTGTAATTTGATTTGTTTCAGATTTTAATGTATTCCATAGATAATCTGAACAAACACCAAGTACCGCACCATGACCCTGACTTATTTTATATGCAAATTCATTTACGTCTTTATATACATTATAATCAGCCTTACTACTCATAAAATATGCTTTTGAACTTATACCGTAATATTCTAAGATATCTCTGTAATCATCCGGAAAAGTTCCGCCGTCAGGGGAATCCAAAGTCCCAAGTACACCGCTATCATTTGCAAGTCCACGTTCTATCACACTTGTGAGGAAAGTTTTTTCAACACTCTTTTGGTCTTTCAGATTTTCATTCATTTTTATAATTCCTGCCATTGCAAGAGTGTTAAGAGTGGATTCAATTCCACAGTTATTGTAATGCTGTCTGTTATTTAAAACTACTTTGTCAGGAGCACCATAGATATCATACTCATTTTCATTATTTAAATCAGAATAATTAATAACCATATTGGATCTAATCTTTTCATAACTGCTACCTGTAGTATTTAATAATTTTTCTATCTGATCATATAATGCACCTATTTGATGATCTTCAGGGCGACCATCTCTTATAGCAAAAACTGCAGCCCAAGTAGCCAAATCTTTTGATAAGCCTGTTTGCAATTCAATCATTATTGTATTATGTAAAGCATCTGTATAAATATCGCTTCCTTTTTTCACAACTGCATCTGTCATATCCAATAATTTTATATTTTGAACACCTTTTTTGGTATTTGCAGTTGTTGATAAGACTGTATGACGAACTTTTTCTGCCAGTACTGTACTATCTGACTTTGTAACATTATCTACAAAATAATTAAACTCTTCATTTCTTGTGGTTGTAGTTTCTTTTTTCTTTGCCATGTTTATTCTCCTCCACTGATGCACCTATTTTAATATGACAATTTTATTAAAAAAAATTTTTTATGCAAACACTAAATGATGTATTTTTACAAAAGAAAACAGAAGCATAAAATTATGCTTCTGTTTTTCTTAAAATAATTTTTCAACGGGAGTGTGAGCGTTACCGTTTAACGCGAGCAATCACAGAAAAACGATAACTACTTCAAAACATATTTAATCATCGCTCTAACACCTGCGCCTGTTGAACCTTTGATAAATTCGCCCTGAGCTTTATCAAAGTATGCGACACCTGCGATATCAATATGCGCCCATTTTGTCTTTTCAACAAATTCTTTCAAGAACAGACCTGCGGTTGAAGCACCGCCCCAGCGTGAGCCTGTATTTTGCATATCTGCAACACTACTTTTTAATGATTCCTTGTATTCTTCATACATTGGTAATTCCCAATATCTTTCACCGCAAGATTTTGCAGTTTCGATAATAGATTTTACAAGTCCGTCATCGTTACCGACAATACCTGCTGCCTGATTACCTAATGCAACCATACA
>OMPX01000121.1 GCA_900313115.1 uncultured bacterium | reverse complement strand
GGCTTTGCCTTAAGCGGTTCTCTTCTCTGTCAATTGGCATTTTTTATTGCAGAAAAATCTGCAATAAAAAATGCGCTTGGCGCGATTCGAACGCGCGACCTATCCCTTAAAAGGGGAGTGCTCTACCTGCTGAGCTACAAGCGCATAATTATTCAATTTCGACTATAAGGGCTACCCCTTACCTAAACAAGTCTAACAAGAACATGTTTTTAAGTCAACTTTTTATTTTTTTACTAGATATCATTGACATCGTAATCATATCTTGGAATATAATTTCTTGAATTATATCTTGGTTTTGACTGAATATATTTATTCACGGAAAAATTACCATCATTATCTGATTCAATCAAATATTGATATTTTTTTGGCTCTTCTACCGTTTTTATCTTTGTTTTTTCATCCTGTTTTTTTGCATTTTGAATTTTGAAATCCTGATACTTTAATTTTAAACTATCTTTTAAAGATTTCTTTTTGGCTGTCTTTACCTCTTTTTTGGGTTTTATCTTAACCTGCTTTGTTTTAACAATCTCTTTTTTTTCTTGAACCTGCTTTTCTTTTAACAACTTTTTTGCCGTACGATGCTGTCTATTTATCTCTTTTTTCTCCGGATTATCAAATTCTTTCTTGATATTCTTGAATAAATCCTGTTTTACAATATAAAACTTGAACTGGATAGGATCTAAAAATCTTTTCTTTTGGGTATCTTCTTGTTTTACAACTTTTTTATCCAATCCAACTTCCAAATTTGGTTTTGGTTTGTTTACAACTTTTTTCATTGATTTCTTTGCTTCTCTTTTAGCTTCTCTTTCCTCTTTTGCTTTCTTTTCTGCAACTTTCTCTTCTAATAATTTTTCCTGTCTTTCAATCTCTCTGATTGCATATCTATTTTTAAGATTCTCTATAAATTGTTTAATCGGATTCATTTTTTCTTCCGAAACTTTTGCAAAATCAGACGGAGCATTATTAACCATTATTGCGTGAGTTTCTTTACTGTCTCTTATATTATTGAAAACTTTTGGTATCAATTCATCATAATATTTATTAATATCCTCTAAACTAACTCCATTATTCCTAACTGCCAATTTTTTATAATACACATCAGACCAGATAACCTCATCATCTTTTATATTATACATTGTTACAGTTGTTGAAAGTTTCATACTGGGTTCAAAAGGGATAAGAACAGGTAAATCTAATCTGTTCCAAAACATTTTTTGCTGACTATTACTGCTCATCTCAGTATTAGTTTTGATTACCAATACCTTCGGTACACCATAGGCTTTTGATAGGATTCTAATATTGTCTATTGATTCGTTTGCATGCCTGTCAAACTTAGAATTATTTTTAATAGAAATCCTTAGCACACTTATAGTAGGGGCATAAGCCATATTATCTTCTTCCATTTTGGTTATAAATTTCCTAGCTAACATCTCTTCAATATCAATTGATTTAATCATTTGTTTATTGACATTTCTAAGGTAACTGTCAGGAATAACCAAAACATTATATCCTTCAGCATAAGCTGAAGAAATACATACTATCATCATAAATACAGCTATTAATATTCGCGCGATTTTTATCATACCTAAGTGTCCGAAACCATGATAACAAGAACATTTCCACATGACATATTAAAATTAAGAAATATTAAACCTGTAAAAAATATCAAAAAATATGCATCATATCAGAATTTCTCTTCAATTTCATTAAGAAATATTACAAAACATGAAAACACGAAAGCAATTTTCTATTTTTTATATACTTTATATATACATAAGAAATAAACATTTGGATAGAATAAGAAAACAGGAGATTTATAATGGGTTTTGATTTCAATGCAGGCGATTTAATTGGTAAATTAGCAAACGCATCAGCTAAATTATCAAAAGGTGACAAATTTGATGATAAGAAAATCGACTCAAAAGACGAATTGTTTACGTTTATGACAGGTCTTGACGGAATCAAAAATCAAGCAAAAGTCCAAAATGCAGATGTTACAGAAGCTGAAATTGAGGCTATGGCAAAAGCAGAATTGAATGAAGTATTAGATTTTAATTTCGGTACAAAAGAAGTTGGAGTAGAAGACAAAGACCAAAGCGGTTTCTTCAATGATGATGAAATTTCACTGGAATCACTAATGGGTTATCTTGATGAAAGCATTGAAGTAACTGACAAAGCAAAAATCGAAAAATATAACGAATTAGGAACTGTTGCGAAGGATCCTGAACTAAAAGCAGTTGATACATTAAGAACTGCAGGTTTTGATTTAGACTTAATCAATATACTTGTTAATGACGAATCAATCGCAGGTTCAGTAAGATATATTGTTAAAGATATTATATCAGGCAGTGCTGAAAGAATAGGAACTACATCTGAAGAGGATACAGCTTATGCTGAATCTCCTGAAGATATGGAAACTTTAGGACAGGTAAAAGAAAGCGCTGATTACGAAAGATATGCAATGACATAGTTTTAGGCAGGAAAAAATATTGTAACAAAAAGCGGACTATACAGTCCGTTTTTTTGATTAGAAATGATTAAAACATTTGTCTAAATTATTTATAATTAAATCTTCTTTATCAAAATTTTTTATTTTTAAAATAACATCTTCTTGTTTTTCTTCAACTGTTCCAATAATATGAAGATTATATTTTTGTGCAAAATTTTCACTCACTGTTGCGATAATCTGATAGTCTTCTCCACCATATAAAATCAAATCTTTGTATTCTTTGGGGAATATTTCCTTTAGTTTTTTATTAAAAATAACTTTATCAAAATCAACAATTATTGTTTTGTCGCTTGATTGTGCAATTTTAAACAAGGCATCTGCCAACCCGTCAGAACTGTCCATCATTGCATAATCTTCTTTGATATTAAGTGAAATTTTTTCACTAAATTCAACCTGAGCTTTTGGCATCAGATGGGCATTTATCAAATCTTTTTCATCCTTATTGTTTTGTAATAGTTTTAGTCCTCCTGCAGATGAGCCGTGTTCCCCACTCACTACGACGACCTGTCCTTTTTTTGCATTTGAACGTGAAGATATTTTTCTTCCGTTCGTTGTTCCTATTATTGTTATTGAAATCATTATTTTATCAGAACCTGTGATATCTCCTCCAACAATTTCAATATTTCCGCACGCATCTTTAAGCCCTTTATAAAATTCTTTAACAAAATCTATCGAAATATTTTTGGGGAGAGATAGCCCAACCGTAATATATTTACCCCTGCCTCCTGAAGCTGATATGTCACTGATATTCACCATTGCTGATTTGTATCCAAGCTGATATGGGGTTGTATATTGTAAAGAAAAATGTACATCTTCGATTAAATTATCCTGTGAAATGACAAGATTTAAATCTTTTAAATATGCACAATCATCACCTATATATTTTTCGCCAATTATAGATTTTATAGAGTTTATTATTTGTTCTTCTTTCATATAACAATTATAAATGATTGAAGATTTATAGTGAAATTTCCATTACATAATGTAAACATTTCCTTTAAGTTAAGCAATTTTTTTTATTCAGCTATCTTTTCATGAATATTCGGAGTTAGTGTATGTATATAAATCCAACATTTACAGCAAATTTATATAACCAAACAAGTGTTCATAACAGAACTTTGTCAAGCAATGCAACTTGTCCAAAATACGCTAACTTAGCACCTTTAGCTAAAGATACAGTTTGTTTCACAAGCGGAAAACAAGATTTAAACGAAGAAGATTTAAATAACGGTATAAACTTACGTACAGCAAAAATATTGTACAACGATGTTCAGCCTGCACAAAGATATTTAAACAGACAATTAGATAAAATTTTAGGTGATTTGGTCAGACCTGAACACGGTGCAGGTTCACAATCAAAACCAATTGAAATAATAAAAAAAAGAGCAAAATCACCGGAATCTATTGTTGAAAAATCTGCAACAAGAAGTTTGCGTTCATACGAAGAAGTTAAAAACGGTCTTACGGATTTAGCCGGTGCAAAAATCGTTATGGCAGATACATCAAGAGAAGCAGTTGATAAAGTTATCGGCAGACTAACCGAAGCTGTAGAAAACGGAAAATTAAAAATTATTGAAATTGAAAACTACAGACCTGAACCTGAAATCAACGACCGTGGAGAAGTGGTGAGAACATTTGATTATTCTTCACCTCTTGCGTTAAAAAATCTTAAACAAGCATGTGATGACAAATCTGATACAAATATCAGAAAAGTAGATGAAGACAGACCATCAGGTTATATGGCTATTCACTTGCTTGTACAATTACCTGACGGATTTACGGGAGAAATCCAGATTATAGGTAATGAAATGGAAAAACTAAAAGATGTTGAAGATATGTGTTTTAAAGTTAAAAACGGAAAACATCTTCCAAAGAAATACGCCTCTGTTGAAAAAATGATTAGTGCGCTTGCTGATAAAAATGATGTTATTTTAAGAAAAGAACACAGCAAATACACAAGAAATGCTTATTTATATCAAAGAGATATAGAACAAAACAAAAATAAACGTAAAAAACAACAAACACAAGAATTTTTACACATCCCTGACTATTTACCTGAAAAGTTAGATTTTAATAATGTAGCACACGAAATTGAAAAATGCGATGGTAAATCAAAAAAATAACATTTACTTTTTTAATTTTTCATCAAGAAGCCTTGCGGCTGAGATAAGAGGATCAATACTTGTAGAAAACGGAGGAGCATAGGTAATATCAGCTCCAGCCAATTCTTCTGCTGTTGTATATTTAATCAAAGCCGTAGAAAGAGTATTTATCCTCTTATCAGCATCCCCACATCCGATAGCCTGTCCGCCAAGGATTTGATGTGTTCTTCTATCTGCCACTATTTTTAAGGTTACATTCTCCACATCAGGCATATAACCTGCTTTATCCCTTTTTGTAATCATTACCGAAACCGTATCATATCCGTTTTTCTTAGCAAATTTTTCTGTAAACCCTGTCATAGAAATAGTTAACCCAAAATACTTTGTAACGGCTGAGCCTAAGACACCTTCAAAGTCTTCCACCTCTCCGCAAATATTTATTGCAGCACAACGTCCTTCTTTATTTGCGTTTGAACCCAGAGGAATCCAAGCAGGAGTTCCTGTCATTGAATAAACATTTTCACAACAATCTCCGCAAGCATATATGTTTTTTATATTAGTCTGCATTCTGCTGTTAACTTTTATTGCCCCTGTTTTACCTAATAATATCCCCGCATCTTCTGCAATATCCACAACAGGTCTTACTCCCGCAGAAATTAAAACCAAATCAGCTTCTATATATTCTCCGTTTTCAGTCCTTACCCCTCTTACCGTATCTTCTCCAACTATTTCAACAACACTGTCTTTATTGATAACAGATGTGTATTCAGGATACATATTTACAACAAAATCCTGCACAAGTTCGGATAACTCGTCATCAAGTATCGGCATAATATATTCTGAACGCTCTATCATTGTTGTGTATACTTTATTTGCAACGAATGCTTCTAGTAACTCCAGTCCTATATATCCTCCGCCGATTATTACCGCTTTTTTTGAATTTCTTAACTTTTCTCTCAGAGTTATGCCATCTTCTAAAGTTCTTAACTTAAAAACATTTTTTAAATGTATTCCTTTAATATCAGGCATAACAGGAGTTGCACCGGTTGAAATCAACAATTTGTCATATTCAACTTCAAATTCAATATCATTGATTAAATCATGAACAATAATTTTATTCTGTTCAGGAATTATTTTTGTAACTCTGTTTTGGAGATGAATATCTATACCATCCTTTTGAAATTTTTCAGGAGTTCTGATTATAAGATTGTGATAATCTTCAAAATTTCCCTGAACATAATAAGGCAAACCGCACGCAGAATATGATACGTGGGTATCTTGAGTATATACATCTATTTGTGCGTCGGGAAGCAGACGTTTTGATTTTGCGGCAGCTTTTGCTCCTCCTGCGACTCCGCCTATAATTACAATTTTCATAATATGATTATTATTTAGGCACTCATTTTTATCAACTATCTTGTTGGGGTATTTATTGAAAAATTATTGCTTATACTCTAAATCAAACTCAATATTTTTACCTGTTTGCTCTATAACTTCCCCTTGTTTTGTCGGAAGTATAAAAGTAATATTTTCACCATCTGATTTTTTGTCTGTTTTCATATAATTAAGAGTACGTTTTTTATTGATAAACCAAAATTTCGGAATCTCATATCCGTATATGCTCATTAAAGTGAATGCTTCATCATAATAGTTTTTTTCGCAAAGATTATTCTTTAATGCATAATTAAAAACATACATAAGTCCCAGAACAACACAATAACCGTGCGTAAATCTCTTATATTTTGTTTCTTCTTCTAATGCGTGACCGAAAGTATGACCAAGATTAAGAATTTTTCTTAAACCTTTTTCTTTTTCATCCTGACTCACAACAGCAGATTTCAATTTTAAGCAAATTTTTATAACATTAGTTAAAAATTCAAAATCACGAGTTAAATATTTTTCTCTGTTAATTTCCAAATAACTGAGTAAATCATAATTTTCATCAGCATTACAAGATTTTTCTATGAAGGCATATTTAATAACCTCTCCAAAACCTGATTGATATTGTTTTTCATCTAGTGTTTTTAAAAAATTAGTATTTATATAAACAGCTTTTGGCTGATAAAAAGCTCCAACAAAATTTTTACCGTTAGGCATATCAATCGCGGTTTTTCCGCCAACGGATGAATCCACACAAGCAAGCAAAGTTGTCGGGACCTGAATAAAATCTATTCCTCTCATATATGATGCTGCGGCAAAACCTGCCATATCACCAACAACACCACCGCCTATTGCAATAATGATATCTTTTCTTGAAAGCTTCAATGAGATAGCTTTTTTGATAATTTTTTCAAAATTTTTGATATTTTTTTCTTTTTCTCCGTCTTTTAAAACGAATATTTCAGACTTTTCAAACCCTAAAATTTTACCGTAAAGTTTATAAACTTTTTCTGAAAAAATAACTAATCTTTTTTTATTTTTTGTTTCATCATCAAGTTTTGTTTTTAAATCTTTTAAATCATCATTATTAATATAAATCGGATAACTGTTTGACGGTGTTTCTTTTATATCAACTTTTAGAGTTACTTCCATATTTACCCCTATATTTACCCCTGTATTTACCCCTAAAGCTCTCTCGTTTTTAATCATTATAACCGTAAAAGTAATATTTGTGAATAGAATAAATACATTTATACAAGTGATTGATTAGTATAATTTTGAATTTCTATGCTATCTTCCTTAGATAATTGAGTAACTTTTTCTTACTTATTTGTCAATAGTATTCCATATTGACAAAATTGTTATATGAGATTAAAAGTACGAGAACAAGTAAAAGCACTATTATCGCAAGAAGGGGTAACACAAAAAGATATTGCAGTGATGTTATCAGATAAGTTAGGCAAAAAATACACACAAACAAGCCTTGCTCAAAAAATAAGCAGAGGTTCTTTATCATACAATGAAGTTATGACTATAGCAGAAATACTATGATATGATATTCAGTATATAAAAGAAAAATGATACTGAATAAAAAGAAAAAGCCATCTTTATCGAACGGATAAAAATGGCTTTTATATATTAAGATAAATAGATAATATTTATCTATATTCTTACTATCCTTACTCGTGGCAGCCGAATGCGATAGTAACGTGTTCTTTAGGATTGATAGCAGATATTTTGTAACCTTTAGCATCAACCATATATGCAACTTCGTCGCCTGTTGATTGGAACAAGCCCATAGTACCTGATAAAGCAGTTCTTGATAAATCAATAGGTGCTTTAAGGGTATCAACAGTGGCATCAGCTAAGCTTCTGCCTGCGGCTACAAATTGACCTTGGAAAGTTTCACCAAGAGCGATACCAACACCTGAGGCAATATCTTCGCCTGCGTTACCAAGGTTAGATAACATACCGCCTGTTGTTCTGCCTACGATACCAATCATAGAGCCTGCCCATGTTAGAGGTGCAGAAACAATTCTTGATATAATGTTTGGTGTGTTAGATTTATCAACCTGAGCGGTTAAAATTTGTCTAGGTAAAGTTGCTCTGCATCCGCAGTTTTCAATTTCAGTAAATGCAAGTTTCAGAGCACCTTTTTGACAGCCTGACGGTCTTATTACTTCAATAACTTTACCGTAAACATTTGAGCCTTCAGGGAATACTTGTCCGTCAATAGTTACTTCTTCAAGAGTTTTTGCTGCAAATTTTTGACCTACGTGAGATGATTTAGCATTAATTTGATCTTTAAATTCAAGTTGAAGTGTAGGGATTTTAACAATCTCTTGATTTTCTACGTAAGCTGTTCTGTCATCTTTTGGAGGACAACAATTATTTGCAGTTGACGGATTAGTATCCAAGCCAAGTGCTACACGTGCAGATTGAAGCATAGAAGCTACATCAGCTCTTGTTGCATCCTTGAACGGTGCAATCACGTTAGGATTAGGGGTATTTTGAAGAACACCTTGTTCAAGTGCTTTTGCGATAGGTATTTGTGCCCAAGCTGGAACTGTTTTACCATCACAATATTTTGATAAGATTTCTTGAGCCTTGCAGTTATCCATATCACAAGTAACTGCTTTTGATATAGCACAAAGGACTTCTGCTCTTGTTACAGGGTTAGATGGTTTAAATAAGCCGTTTGGATAACCTTTCATCAAGTTTTCGTGTACAGCCTGACCAATCATATTATTAGCCCAATGTCCTGACGGAACATCTCTGAAAGCATTTGTTGTGCTTGCACAATCTTCTTTGTTAAAGCCTTTAATAAGCATAGTCGCAAATTCAGCTCTTGAGATATTTCTTGATGGTCTGAATAAGCTGTCAGGATAACCGACAACAACATCATTCATAGCTAATTTTGTGATATCACAAGATGCCCAATAACCACTTGAAACGTCAGGGAATGAGCTTCCAAGATTAGCACCTCTTTGAAGTCCTGCAGCACCACCTGTAATACAACCTTCTTTATTTAAGTCGTAAGGTACAAGAGTTTTCTTTATTGCTTGCAGTGAATTTTTTGTTTCCATTTCGATAGGAGTAGCGTTGCCGTCCATCTTTGCTTCATCACGCATAATACGAATACCGTTGTGAGAAGAAATGTCATTTAGACATGGGATATTAGCGGCAGCACCTGTTATGGAAGAGTCGGAGCTAACCATTGAACCACTTGTTGTTTCAGATAGTCCCCTTGCTGAAACTGAGAATCCGTCCCCACGAAACACGCCGTTTGAAACGTCTTCTCCTATATAGTTATTATAGCCATAGATAGAATTAGGGTATGCATAGATTTGACGCATACTTGATTTATCTAAGCCTAAAGTGCTCGGACAAAGTGCAGATGCAGGCGCATCGCATTTAGGAACAGTGGTTTCACAAGGACATGCTTGACCTGTCACAACAGGTTTTTCCTGTGCACAGCCGCATGACGGTGCTGTTACAACAGGTTTTTGTTCACATGGACATGCTGCCATTGCTGATGCTATTGAACATGTTGTTATACCAACAGCAAGTGCAGCTGCCACAGTAAGTTTTTTAATCGTCATTTTTAACCTCCTTTAGTAGAGTGCTTTCACTCTAAACTGACTAATAAATTATTGTTCTCTTTTCAGACGTTTTCATTACAACATTAGTCAAGCAGGGTGGATATTAAAATTTTGTTTTTAATTTGAATTGGGGTATAATGATGAGTGAATAGTAAATAGTGAATAGTGAATAGATATATTTACTTTTTATTTTTACTTTTCGTTCAATATTGTAAATATGTAAATGTCGAAGTGGCGGAATTGGTAGACGCGCACGATTCAGGTTCGTGTGGTTAACGCCTTGTGGGTTCGAGTCCCATCTTCGACAATTTATAACAAAAGTTGTAACCATAGTTACAACTTTTGTTTATTAAATCTCTATATAAAATATGATATTGCTTCTTCAAGTTCTGCTTGTGTTAAGTCTTGCATGCGTTTACCTTCATATTTTTTCTGTCCTGCAAGTCGTTCTTGCTCTGACAAGCTAGAGTGTTTATAGCAATTTCTTATATAACCATCAACTTTTGTTCCATCAGATTTAATATAACCTGACACAGGATACGAACCAGTACAGCCTTTTAGTGATTGAGAAGTTCCATTACTATTTATCATATTTAGCTTCTTCTTTGGAGTTCTTCTGCCAGATGGGTGAAGGATAAGTTTTCCTGCCTGCATTCTTTCAATAACTTTTCCTGCTATTATGTCTTTAATTTCAGAATCAAAAGCCTTTTTTGATTTTATTCCATATTCTTGCAATATTTCTTTTGCAATTTCTCGTCCTTGAGCATTATTCCATTTATCCATTTGTTCTTCTTCCTTTGTTTGTCCATGTTTTGTATTGCCATCTTTTTCGTGCCTATCACC
The DNA here is from genome assembly GCA_900313115.1 of uncultured bacterium. Lineage (GTDB taxonomy): Bacteria > Cyanobacteriota > Vampirovibrionia > Gastranaerophilales > Gastranaerophilaceae > UBA2883. The sequence goes on along the minus strand of OMPX01000121.1, from coordinate 10,524 downwards.
TAAATATTTGGCAATATCTTCATTACCTAAGAGGGCTAATTGTGCCTGCATAAAGGTATGTTTAAACGCATCTGCTTCATTATTCCATGTCGCGTGTTCACCTGTTCCTATATCAAAACCATATTGTTTTTGATAATGTACAGTATCTGCAAAAACCCAACTACCGTATATTTTACTCAGGTTTACTCTATCTAATATTCTTTTATATTCTTGTTTTAATTGTTCTAATTTTTCAAATTTTTGCATAATTTAAATTTCTCCTTTATAATTTTTGTATGAAACTGAATAATTATTTATCTTTAAATTTGTTTTCTTTTACAGGATATGTTTATATATTGTTGCTTTTTTATATGGTTATAACATCTGAGTTATATACACATAATATTAAATTATTGGATAATTTTATTTACCTATCTTTAGATGATATTTGTGGTATACATGCTCTGTGTTTTCTAATGACACTTTTATTATTATTATTGTTTTTAATAGAATATTTTTTGCATAAAACCAAAAAAATAGAGAAAAAAATCACATGGAATAGTATTATTTATAAAATCTTTTTTTATATAGGTTTTATTTCATCAAGTATAAACATCCTTTTTTATATATTGTTTTATTGTCTTTTAGTATGTAATACACATTAATAATAATTTATGTTTGGAATGTATATTTAAACACAGCTAAAACTCCTTAATTAAGATATTAGGTTAATATTTTAGTTGCTGTAGAAAATTTTGTGTTTTCTAAATGGTACGCATTATATGCATACTGTTTGTAACGCTCGTGACGTTGGATTTCGTTGGTCATAAAGTCTCCTTCTGTTAAATTAAAAAGTAATACTGATAATTAAGTGTAATAATAAGATTGAATGCAGATTATTGTTTTTTAAATTGTCGTAGAATGTATTAAATTCCACAAAAATAATAATATCAATTTTTTTAGAATTAACCACAATGTTTTTGATATATAATAATCCTATGGGTATCAAAAATAGTATTAACAACTGTTCTTTTATATTAAAAAAAATAAATTAAATATATTTTTACTAATTATAATAACTATTATTTATTGCTTGTATTTATCTATAATAGTAATACCATATGGCGCAAAGTATGATATTTTAACTGATGAAAATACTTTACCCGCACAAGGATAAATGCCTGAATATATAATGTTATCATATCCAACATATTTAATATATGTATTAATTTCATTTGCAATATGTATGAAAATAAATTTTATACGCTTTATAATATATCCCATTTTACTGCACTTGTACTTTTGTGGTTCTATATATTGTGTCATGTCGCATGGTGTAGAGTATATTTGGCTATATATATTAACTTATCCTTTTTTATTATCAATTGCTATAACATTTGCAATATTAGGTTTACTCTTAGATATAAAAACATATAAAAACACGACAGTGCCTGATGATTATAGTATTTATCAAAATATTTCATTAACTGTTTCAATATGGAAATCAAGAATTTCAAAAGTTTTCTGTTTTTTCAAAAATATCTGCCAAAAAGTTTGGAACTATTTTACGGAAGATTTAAACAAATGAAATTATTTTTAAATATTTATACACATTTTAATCCTAATATTATTTTTATATTGTAGTTCATAGGTCAGATTTACTAACCCGTAATAGCAAATAGCACTTTTTATGTAAAATTTCTTAAAAAAAAAATATAATCTGGCAAAAAATATTTTTAGCGGAATTAATATTATCGAGGTAAATATAGGAGTATATTATGAACAGATTATCAATGGTTATTCCAAAATTAAAATTTAGTGTTAATTTTCACAATCCAAATCCAACAAGATATCAATTTCATACACCTGATTCAAAGGTTATATCAGGTCATAAAAATAAAGAATTATTTTCAAGAAAAATAGCTAACGAAACTAAAAAAGCTGATGTTTTTGTTTCTGAAAACAAAGAGACACAAACAATAAATAATAATGTTACATCAGCAATTACACCAAAAATAAAAGATACAACTCAGCCAAAGGGAAGATATACCAACGAAGATTTAGCCAAATATTTTGATAATGATAATCCAAGACGTGATTATTTTACAGAATTAGAAACAGAGTCGGAAAAAGCGATACAAGCACAAAACAAAGCATATAGAGAAGTTAAAAATGCTGATTCAATCAGACAATTTGTGCGAGGCAGAAAAGATGTAAAAAATACGAGATATCAGGATCTTTTTGAAAATCACGAAGCACACGGCTTTAGTCATAGCGAATTAACAAAAAATTATTTGAATGAAACTCAATCAAGAAACGAAATAATTGAGAATACTCTTGCAAACAAAACCAAAAAAGAACTTAATAAAATTAACAATGAAGAAAATTATAAAAGAAATCTTTATGAACAAGAGAAACGTGAAGAAGCTGCAAAGTTAAAACAAGAAAAATTGGATAGCATGCTTCAGCCATATATATACAATTTCAACCCAAGAGCACACAAGGAGCAAAAACCTGTACTTCCTCTTGATATACAAGGATACAAAGACAACCATAACAAGGTTCAGCGCAGAAATAAAACTCTTAAATTTTATTAATCACAAATAGAGTTTCTATCTCTTTTTCGAGGTAATTCGTAAGTATATGTTCTATCTGCTTCTGAGCCATAAAGCATATTTGAACCTATACCTTTGTTTTTAGCCTTTGATTGAAGTGACTTTAGATTTGTTTCTTTCAGATATAAATCAACAAGAATTTTCTTTCTGCAAGGACAAATATTTATTATTCTGAACGCATTCGGATAAGACACTAAAGATGGTGTATTTACGTATAAAATATTATTTTCCTGAAAAACTTTTGTTGCGTGGTAATGACCGGAGCAAATAATAATAGGATTATCATATTTTTTAAGTAAAAGTTTCACTTCATAACTATTAATAAGTCTGTGCTGCTCACTTGGGAATGGTTCTATTAACGGAACATGGGTAAAAATTATAACTATATCACCCTTTGAATTATCAAGTTCATCTTTTAACCAATGAAGTTGTTCTTCAGAAACCTCACCTTGAGAAGTCATCCTATAATCTATAATTGTATCTAAACCGATAACTTTATAACCTTTTTTGGGGGTAAATGAATAATACGGTCCGTTAAAACAAAAGTTTGAATTGTGTCCGTTAAGGATTTCAAAATAAAACTTTTTATTTAATCTTCCGCTATGTGAAACATCGTGATTACCAAAAACCACATACCAAGGACGGCACAACAAATTAGCATGCTTTATAAAATCCATAAGCTGTTCTTCTCTCGGCAGATTAACCATATCACCCGTAAACATCGTAAAATCAACATTCGGCGTATTATTTACCTGTAATATTGCATCATCTAACAATCTTGCAGATTCACTTAAAAGTTTAAACGAAGTATCTTTTTCAAAATTGGAATAATGAACATCACTTATCTGGGCAAACCTAAGACTTGAAGAATTTGCACCACAACCTTGTGTTCCAATTACACAAGCCAGTATTAAAACTAAAACCAAACCTAAAAGTTTAGAAAAAATTGTTGAGTTTTTTTCAGTATTCATTATTTAAAAGCATTCTCCATTTCAAGCTTAGTTTGATTTATACCCTGCAAATCATCTGTCAAATCATATATTTTCAATTTTTCAAGATATAATTCTTTTACTTTAGGATATTTTTCTATTCCTTGATTTATCACCAACAGCGCAGAATTTTTGCTTTCTGAATCAAGCAAAATTCCGCTCAAATCAATATAATCCTGAAATTTGTTAGGCTGGTAATTTTTAACTAAGCCCATATACTTATTGTAGCTTAGAGTATCTTTGAGAGTATTATACACCTGAGCTAAATTATAATAATATATCACTCTGTTATTTGGCATGGCTATCGCTTTATTTATATTGATAATAGCTTTATTAAAATCGTGCAGATTATAATAACACATTCCGATATAGTTATATATTTCAGGCGGAGTATCAGATGTAAGTGAGCTGTTAAATGCGTCAAGTGCATCTTGTATATCTTCGTTTTGATAATTAATTCTGCCTAACTCAACTCTGTATTCTCTACAGTTAGACATACTGATTGCTCTGTAAATACTGTCTTTTGCTTTTATGAAATTATTCATATAAACATAATTTTTTGCCATAAGATAATATGCATAATCATCCTTTGGATTAATACTCAAATAATAGTTTAATGTTGCATTAGAACCTGCAAAATCGATATTATCTGACTTTATTTTTGCTATTTTTAAATAAGCAAGACTATATTTTGGATTGATTTTAATTACTTCTCTGTAATTTTTCAAAGCAGTTTCATAATCTTCTGTTTCTCTGTAATAATCACCTAAAAGAAGATATGCGCAAAAATCTTTTGAATTTAATTCCTGAGCTTTCAAAAGTGTTGAATATGATTTTTCATTATTTCCCGATTGCTTATAAATTTGTGCTAAATTATCTAAAGGGATAGTAAATGATTGATTTATTGAATTTGATTTAAGAAATGCTTCTTTTGCCTGATTGAGTTTATTATCAGCCCAATATACCAAACCAAGCGTGTTATATGCTCTAAAATTATTCGGGTCAGCCTGTATAGCAGCTTTTAGGCTTTCTTCCGCTGTTAAATAATCTTTTGCTCTGTAGGATTCTAAACCTTGTTTATAATATGAATCTGATGCTGTAACACCTGTAGGAACATAAGGAACATCAAATATTAAAGGTTTATCTACGTCAGGAAGCTTTTTAGAAAATGTTGGAGGAGTTAATTTTACTTTGAAACCGATTGCCTGAAGGTTGTTAGGTTCTATTTCTAAAATTTGGTTGATATATTCTAAAGTTTTTTGTACGTTGCCTTCTTTATAATAATTTTGTGCAATATCGAAATAGTCGTCAGTTAAATCATTCCCATAACAAGGAACTGTCAACAACGACAACATAACACTCCCCAAAATCAATTTCTTTTTAAAGCAATCCATAAATTGATTATACTATAAGTTGTCCTTATTACAAATTTGTTAAGAAAACTAATAATTTGTATATTTTATTCCGCAAAAAAAATATTTAGAAACATTATTTATATATGAATATATTTAAAATGCCAAATAAAAACACACTAATAAACATAAATTGCAGAATATCAGATTCTGCACGGCTTCCGCTGTCCGTTACTTGCGGCAATGTTTCTGAAAGAGCAAATTTGGCACAACAATACAGTGACCAACTACGACAAGGATTAGATAAAATATCTGAGGGAAAACAGTGTAGTGTTCAAAAATATAAAGAACTTATTACCCAGATTTTAGGAGGAACAAAAATCAATCTAAAAATTTCGCCAATAAAAAATTCGAAATTTCAGGGCACACTTAGGCGAGATTTTTATTTTCAATCAAAATCTCATTCATTTGGTAATCTTACTATTGAACAAACCGATGCAAATATTATTGGCTATAGTATGCAATTGCCATTAAGTAAAGATAATACAACCATTACAAATAAATATACCGCTTTACACGAAGGAAGACATTTATTTGACCACATTTGCAATCCAAAAACAATACCTATGAGGTCTTGTCAATATATATATGAGGATAAAAAACTGGATTCTTTCTATAAAATATATAATGGTTTTACACAAGATTACAGACCATACTTAACACATTCAAAATTTAAAAAACAAATCAGAGATGAACTAAAAAATATATCAAACGAAGAAGCAATAGACGTTTTACAGGCATCAAGACAAACAATATCTACTGAAAAGAACGCATATAAAGATGAAATGAACTATTTAATAAAAAGACCTGTTTCAAACATAAATTCATATCTTGCGTGTTGTGATTTCTTATTTGCAATGAGTTATGACAAAAAATACAAATTCGCAAACGAACTTCTTGCAGAAAAACTAAACTCGGCAAGAGAAGCTATATACATAAATAACAACAAAAAGGTCTAGTTAATATCCCATCTTCCGCAAGTACCGCCCCAGCGAGCAATAATATTACCTTTAATATCGCTGATTTTCTCAACATGTTGAGGCCCGTCATAGCCTTCAACAATTGTTATAACTTCACAATTATTTGAACAACCCGTACATTGACAAGTGATTGATTGGAAGTTCATATTACCAACATTCCAGCCTTTGAAAGTTGTTTCATTTTCTGTATATTGATGATTTTCCATAGCTAATAACGCAGCACCAATTGCACCCATAGTCTGGTGATGGTCAGGTACAACAATTTTAGTTTCAAGCGCTTCTTCAAATGCTTTAACCATGCCTGTATTAGTAGCAACACCACCTTGGAAAGATACAGTAGGCAAAAGCTCCTTACCTAAAGCCAAATTACTCAGATAGTTTCTAACTAATGCTTGACATAAACCGTACAACAAATCTTCAACAGGATAACCTAATTGTTGTTTGTGAATAAGATCAGATTCTGCGAACACACCGCATCGACCTGCAATACGTGCAGGATTTTCTGATTTAAGAGCAGTTTCACCAAATATTTCAATAGGAACATTCAATCTTTGCGCCTGATGGTCTAAGAAACTTCCTGTACCTGCAGCACAAACGGTATTCATGGCAAAATCCGTAACAATACCATCTCTTAAAATAATAATTTTACTGTCTTGCCCGCCTATTTCAAGAATAGTTTGAACCCCCGGAATATTTGTTGCAGCGGCAACTGCGTGAGCCGTAATTTCGTTTTTAACAATATCAGCACCAACCAAAGCACCTGCGAGGTTTCTGCCTGAACCTGTAGTACCGACACCTTTTATATCATATTCTCTGTTTGCAGAATTTGCTTGTTCTAAAATTTTATTCAAGCCTGTCTGGACAGCTAATACAGGTTTTCCTGCCGTTTTTAGCATATATGAATCAATATATTTGCCGTTTTCATCTACCACTGCTAACTTTGTTGTTACAGAACCAACGTCTATTCCTAAATATGATGTTATACTCACAATATCCCTTCCTTTATTCTTTTTTATATTGTAACACGAACAAAAAACTCTTTTATAATTCTATAAAATAAAAAAAAGGGATAGAAAAACTATCCCTTAGTTTAGTTTAAGGTTTATTTTTTGAGGTTTAAAGTTTAAATTTTTTATCCGTAATAATTAACTCCATATCCGTATTGCGGAAATCTTTGACTTGCAAAAATATCATTCTTAGAGAAACTTGTATACGGATCAAAAGTAGAACCGCAAGAACCGGAGAATTGTTTTGCAATCATTTCTGCCATAGCATACTTCTGCATATAATTACCCGCAGGATTCATGCCTGTTGCACCCTGTTGAGCGGCTTGATATTGAGCCAAGATTGCAGATGCTTGATTTTTTGGGGCACTGACCGGCTGTTGAGGAGGCATTTGTTGAGCATAGCCATAACGCTTTGAGCCAAAATAGTCATTTGCCATTGGAGTTGAATACATACTAAAACCATTAGTAGATGTAGATGTGCTTGTTGACGTAACCATAAAACTAAACCTTATAATTTAAATAAACTAACCTTACACTTATATAAAGTTTGCCTGTTTGTGAGAATTGATTAATCTTGCCTAAATATTAAGTTTTGTAACAAAAGACTTAAAAAGTTTGAGAAATGGGGTTACAAAAACGAAAAAATCTGGTACATGTATATTGTGTAGATATGAATTTAGTTTATCCTACATTTACCGTGTAGATATGTTATGTAGAAGTAAGGGCTTTAAATGGTTTCCGCTATCAGTTCAATAAATCAATATCCCCCAAACAGAGAAGTTTTAGAAGTTGTAAGACGTCTTCAGTCGCTAGGGCTTTCTTCAACAGGGAATATAAATATTGACAGACAGAGATTGCAAACTGCTGAAATCAAGAAAAAACAACTTACTCTTGCATCAAACTCAGAGCCAAACCTGAATAAACTTCAGGGAACAGGTAATGATTTTTCATCTGCTTTAAATAATATAAGCTTAAATAAAGTAGATAATAATTCCATCGTGGTTACAAGCCAAAACGATTTGATAAATAGTTTTTCTGCAAACGCACAAATTTCTGACAAAACCAATAATAAATACAGTATGATTGGTGCATCACAATTGGCAGAGCTAAATAAATTAAAACTTGGGTTGATTGCATAATACCAAATATTTTAATTTTCAAAGTGTTGAAAAGTATTGATAAGGTATTGTACAATCTAACATATTGTATTAGATTAAATTAACTATAAAATAATTTGATTATATATAGTAAATTTCAAATTACTGTATTTTCTATATGTTTGAATATATGTACATTAAAATACACACAGGTCAAAAATATATAGCAAAAAATATTTTTAGAAATATTAGATAGGTATGAGATTAATGACGTCAAATTTTAATCAACCGCAATTTATGGCTCATACTTATAAAGTTATGCCCAAAAAAGACTTGCAAATAAGAACTGATAATAATCCTTATTTGGGAGAAGAACCCGAACTTGTTATAACAAATCAGTCTGATGATGTCGAAGATGTAATCCCTATGGAAAAAGAAGAGAATTTGTATTGTGCATCACCAATAGAAAATAATAATATTAAATATCACATAAATTATCAAGATACCGGTAATATTGATTATAAAGATGGCAAAGATTACGAAATAAATTATAAAAAAATGAGACAAGATGCGACATTGGCATTATGTAATCAATTTAGACAACCGTTAGTGCAACCTTTGAAGAAAGGAAAAACGGTAGGTAAAGTTGTTTCAACTGAACAATTCAATGGAGATATATCCAAAATAAAAGAACCGTTTATTTTAGTTACCCCAAGTAGATATGAGATTGAAAATCCTAACCTTTCGGGTTATATTTTTACATCAGATAACTATATGGATTTTTCTTTTGGAGGATTTCAAGCAAGAAACAATGCAGATGTATGTGTGTTTGTTTTTGATCCAAAAGTTATAGAAAATTTAGAAAATTTACATAATGAAAATATTGAACTTGAAGTAAAAGACAATTTTATTAAGTTCAATAAAACTGATAAAGCTGGGAAAACAAAAATTTTTCCAAAGGTTGAAGTTCCAAAATTGAAACCGTGCGATAAAGTTTTGACTTCAAAAGAGTATTCACCAGATGTTATAGGTGCAAAAGCCGTTAATCTTCGTAGACTTGAGGAATTAAAAGAACAAGGCAAGATTGATATAACTATTCCAAAATCAATTGCGCTACCTCATGGATATATCCAAAATCTTTATGATAATAATGAAATTCAAGAAAAAACATACCAAGAAAAAAAAGATATTTATCCTTGCAAAGAAGCAACTCGCGCAAAATATAGTGGCGAATATGCAGAAAAAAGTATGACAGAATTAAGAAAAATCATCAAAGAAAACGGAATAACATCTGAAGAAGTTATGGTACGTTCTGCTTTTAGTGGAGATGATTTGCCCGATTATCCAAGCCAAAATATGTATGATTCAACAACTGCATTTTTAGATTCTTCAAATGAAGAACGTAATAATAAAGAGTTATATAATCGTATTTTAAATAATGTTGCTCTTTCAAAATGGGGACTTAATCCTACTCTGTCAAGACAAAAATATCAAATACCTGATGATGATATAAAAGTAGGAGTTATTATTCAAGATAAAATTGATTATGATTCCAGCTTCAAAGTTCATACAAATACTGATAGTGGAAATTTAAAAGTTGAATTATATACAGATGAATGGGCAAGTGTTTCAGATTCACATAAACCTCATGTGTTTTCTTACGACAAAGCAACAGGGGAATTGAGTTACGATTCAATTCAAATGATGGATGAGGGTGTGACCTTTAACGAAGATGGTGAAATAATTGACATTGATCCGATAGAGGAAGATTTGTCAAACAACGAAAAAATTATGGAACAAATTAAAAAAGTGGCTCAAAACACACTTGTTGTAGAAAAAGAATTTGGTGCACCACAGGATATGAAGGTGGGCTAAAAGATGATGATATCTATTTTTGGCAAACAAGGAATATTGTACGCTAAACTATTATACACATTTACCTTACAATTTAATATTTAATACAAGATTAAATTAACTATGATATAGAGCGGATAGGAGGGCGTCTAAAAAGTCAAATTTTAGCTCTGGTTTGGTGGGTACGCCGTTCGTAATATCTTACCTAAAAATATCATTATCAAAGGCTTAACACCACCCTACCTTCCGATTATCATATTACTTGATTTTGACTTTTTAGACGCCCTCAATATATTTTGGGTGACTAAGGTCAACCCTACTTTTTAGTGCAATTATTGGAACAAATTGTGCAAAAAAGCGGATATTTTGAATATTAAAACGGACATTCTGGACATTTTCAAAATCCGCAACACTCAATAGGTTAATTAAATGTTCTATTCAGTTGTCATACACAATTTAACTCTGTTTCAAGCACCTTTCAAGTGTTTAGAGTAATAAATTAAAACTTTTGTATCATTTCAACACAATCTGGTTTTAAAATACATGGAAGTACAGTTCCAAAAGCATATTAAATTAATTTATTTTGGAACT
>OMPX01000120.1 GCA_900313115.1 uncultured bacterium | reverse complement strand
TGATTTTTATAAAATATTTAGCAAATATTAGCCAAGTCCTCGGTTAAATATTCTTTTCTTGTATTGAATATTTCAGATAGCATGGATTCAAACACTTCATAGTTTTCTGATTGTTTCAGGTCGTTTAAATCGACTGGTTTTATATAAGAAAGAATAAAATAATTTTCTGTTCTTTCTGTTATATTTACCCCTCCGCAATCTTCAAACATTTCGAGTAAAACTTCTACCATATTATTTGTAATTCCCAGAAAACAAGCACTGCTGTTTAAATCAAATTTACCGTCTTTTGAGTTACAAGCATATTTAATCATGCCTGCAATTGTTTTAAGATAGTCAAAATGAAATTCCTTATCAATATCATAATTCATAAAATGGATACGAACAGGTGATACTGTATCCATAATATCCTGCATAATTTCTGAACTTGGCGGATAGTCAAAAAACATTATCCCGTCAGATTGACGTAAAGAATTTCTGTCAACAATACGTTTGTAGATTTCACTATATTTTTTTAATTCTTCTTTTATGCTGTGTTTTTCAGCAAATACACAAAAATCAATTTTAGCAGTTTTTAAGTAACCGTCAACCTTATCTAAAATATCTGTTTTCTTTCTGTTATCATACGTAATAACTTTTGCTTCTTCAGCTTCAACAATACAATCTGAATGAATATCTTTAATGATAAGCTGAATAGTTGTATTTCCGTTAAAAGTGTTCAGTTGTGGAGAGAATGCGATATCAAGTGTGTCATCTTTTTTGAGCCCGATATCACCATAAGACCACCAAATTGCATTAAACACTTTTCCGTCTTTTTCGACAGTCAGTCTGAGGTGTTCTTTGTTTGAGCCCATAAGTCTTTTTTCCTGTAAAGTAAAACCTTTTACAGCAAATACGGGCGACGGATTAGAAGCCCCAAACGGTTCAAGTCTTGAGATATCTTTAATCAAATCTTCTGTTATTTCTTGAGGTTCAAGTTCCAAATCAACATTTAAAACAGGTGTAAGTTTTGCTGAATTAGTCAATTTGTTATATGAATCAATAAGTGCTTTTCTGACTTCTGCAAAAGATGCTTTATCTTCAGAAAAATACAGTCCTGCAGCAAGAGTATGACCACCAAACCCGTCTAATTTATCTGAGATGTTTGAAATCATTTCATAAAGACTCAAATCTTCGCAGCCTTCAACTCCTCTTGCAGAACATCTGTATTGTTTAGTCTCTTCTGAATATGTCATTAGAAAAGTCGGTTTTCCGTATTTTTCCACAAGTTTAGAAGCTACAATACCGATTATGCCAATGTGCCAATCCTGATTAAACAGAACAAGGACATTACTTCTGTCGTGTTCAGCCATTTTGTCAGCCTGTGCGAAAATTTCCGAACATAAATCTTGTCTTATTTTGTTATAATTTTCTAATGCCATAACTGCAAGTTCGACTTCTTGTTTGTTATCGCTAATCATAACTGTCACGGCTTCTTTGACCGTATCGAGTCTGCCTGATGCGTTGATTCTTGGTGCAACACCAAAGGCAATTTGTTCAGAGGTTATTCCATCTTCGATATTGTTATATCCTGCATTCTCTAAAATACGTTTTATGCCGTAGTGTTTTCCTTTTGATATTAAGTCTAAACCTTTCAGGACATAATATCTGTTTTCACCGATTAGCGGAACAATATCTGCAATAGTCCCAACCGCAACAAACGGCAAAATCTCTGTTGAAAAATCTAATTTTTCAAATCTTTCTAAAACTCCCTGAGCCAGTTTAAAAGCAACACCGACACCGGCTAAAGATGTCATATAATTTATTTCTTTTGTACTAAGTTTTTCGTCTAGTGAATTTGGGGCTTTTGGATTTATTATCGCATAAGCTTCAGGGAGAATTTCTCCTGCTTCGTGGTGGTCGGTAATGATAATATCTTTTTTAAAACTGTTTATAAAGGCTACTTCTTCAACATTACTGATTCCGCAGTCAACAGTAATAATCAGTTTTGGTTTTACTGATACCATTAGTTTTACAAGTGCATTTGAATTTAGTCCGTGTCCGTCATTTTCACGGTTTGGAATATAATATTCTACGTCTGCCCCTAAGTATGTTAAGGTTTTCATCAAAACTGAGGTTGATGTTACACCGTCAGCATCAAAATCACCATATATCAGAATTTTTTCTTTATCATTTATAGCTTTTTCTATTCTGTCAACGGCTTTGTGCATATCGCAGAATGCATTTGGGTGTAAAAGAGTCAATTCCATAGGATTGAGAAATTCTTTTATTTCATCCTTGTTTGTTATTCCTCTCACCAACAAAAGTCGCTCAATAAGCGACTTTGTTGATGTTATATTGTTTATTTTCCACTCTTTTTTTACCATAATTATTTTTTCATATTATCCTGAATAGGAAGAGATTTTTCCAAATGAATTGTACTGTCTTCCAACATTCTTTTTTCTTTTTGTTCAGCTTGAGTATTTTTTACTTCATTAGTTTTTTCAGCTTTTGCATTATCTTCTTTTTTTGCAACTGTATTCAGATATTCAGGGATTGGCTCTCCTAATTCTTTTAATAAAATTTTCAATCCTTCTTTTAACTGAACATCATCTTTATTCTTAACATTTTCTGCAGTAAGTTTTACTTCATAGTCAGGTGAGATACCTTTTTTATGAATATCTGTTCCGCTTGGAGTAAGGTATCTTTGAATTGTTATATTTACCCCTGCATCGTCAGAAAGTTTGTTGATTTCTTGAACCAAACCTTTACCAAAAGTAGTTTCACCTACAAGAATTGCTCTACAGTTATCTTTCATCGCACCTGAGAAAATTTCACTAGCAGATGCAGAACCTTTGTTTACTAACACAACTAACGGTTTGTTAGTAATTCTTATCTTTGCAGCTCTTGTTGTATCCTTGTAACCATATCTGTCAACTGTACTTACGATTCCTCCGCCTTGCAAGAACATATCAGACATTAAAATTGCATTACTCAATAGTCCGCCCGGATTTGAACGCAAGTCTAAAATATATCCTTTCTTTGTGTTTTGAGTAGATTTAAGAATATTTAATACCTCTTGAGAAGCATTTTTACTAATAAATGAACTCAATCTTATATATTGAATACTGTCAGGAATTTTTGTTTCAATAGGTGTTTTTACTGATACAGACTTGATTTCAATTTCTGCACGTGTAATAGTGTAGGCTTTTGGTTCTTCGTCTTTTCTTTTTACTAATATAGTAACCTGAGTTCCTGAATTACCTCTGATTTTATCGGCAGCTTTATCAATAGTTATCCCTTTTGTGCTTACTCCGTCAATCTCAAGAATAAGGTCGTCAGTTTTGATACCGGCTTTGTCCGCAGGAGAACCTTCAATTGGTGCAATAACAACCAATTGACCATCTTTCATGCCGATTTGGATACCGATACCTTGAAGTGAACCTTTGATTGAAGATGTTTCTTCCGCAAATTCTTTAGGATCTAAGAATCTTGTGTATGGATCGTTTAAACTTGCAAGCATTGTATCAATTGCAACGTAAGCATCCTCTTTTGTTTTCATTTGTTTATCGTATTTATGACGCCAAATATTCCAATCTTGTGAATTGTCTGTCTGATCAACATATTTAAGATTAATCAATCTCCAGACCTCATCATACAATTGAGCCGGTGTAACCGCAAAACATGCCTGTACTCCGCTAAATAACATCATAATAACTGTGCTTAATATAACTAATGACTTTTTATTAAAAAATTTCAAAACTAATCCCTCCTGATTTAGTGGAAATATAAATAATTATCCCCCAAAAATTTTATAATAGTATTATACAATAAGTCCAATTTTATTTCCAACAATATAAAGTTTTTTTATATGTTTTTTATTTTTCACTTTCCAGTATATTTAAAACCTCAGCGGTTTTTTGATATCCTGTCATGTTTTCATTTTTTAGATAAATTTCTTTTGCTTTATTTAAATCTTTTTCAGCATCTTTATATTGTTTAAGTTTTATTCTTGCAATCCCACGGCCTAAATATGATTCAGGATACTCAGGTTTTAATCTTAAAGATTTTGTATAATCTTTAACGGCGTTTTCATATTTCCCGACTCTGATATATGCAGATGCTCTCAGAGAATATGGGATATAACTGTTTTTTACTAACTTTATAGCATTTGAATAATCGTCTATTGCTCCTTGATAATCTTTTAAATCATTTCTTACAGTAGCTCTTACCATATAAATTTCAGGATTTTGTTCCATATTGATAGCATTAGTTAAATCTTGGAGTGCCCCAATATTGTCTTTCATTTGTGCTTTTATCATTCCTCTTTTATAAAAAGCATATGCATAATTTGTTTTATTTTCTATCGCTTTATTTAAATCATTCATAGCTTTTTTATAATTTTTTTGTTCTGCGTATAAGCACCCTCTGGACATATATGCAAAACTATGTTTTGGACTCAAAGAAATTGCTGATGTAAAATCTTGAATAGCACCATTGTTATCACCAATGCTATTTTTTTCTATCCCTCTCATAACATAAACGTCAGCAAGATTGTCAAATCCACCGATATTTATAGCACGGGTATAATTTGTTATTGCATCTTCATGATTACCGTATTTTGATTGCATATATCCTGCTGTTATATAATTTCTTGCATCTAACTCACTTTCTGAATATGAATATATAGGAATTAGTGTAGTAACAAATATTATCAGCAGTGTTTTTATGAGTATGTTTTTCATCTTATCCGCCCTTTAAAATAATTATAATTTAGATAATTTCAAATGTAAAACATTAATAAATCCCTAATTCAACAGTTGGGCAATAGTTTTTTTTATAAAACTTTTTAGAATAATATTGTGTAGCGAAAATTCGCAGATAAAGAAGGAGTACATTATGAAAAAAACATTATTAACAGCAACTTTAATAGCTGCATTATCAGCAACAACATTATCCGCAAATGCATTTTGCTGGAGTAATTTAAATCCGTTCACATGGGGTTCTAATTGTTGTGGCGCAGCTGCATCATGCGACTGTCACAATAAGTGTAAAAAAACTTGTCCGAAAAAAGAGAAAAAATGTTGTCCTACAAAAAATCCGTGCAAGACAGAAACCCCAAAATGTAATACTTGCGCCCCACAAACTTGTAATCCTTGTGACAGATTGCAAGAAGAAACAGAAAGATAATTATAAACCAAAAAGTCGGATAATTGATATATATCCGACTTTTTGGTATTTAGATTTATATTATTTATTTTTTATTTTACCCCTCGTACTTTAACTTTTGGCACAACAGACATCCCCGGAACAACATTAAATTTTTCCAAATCAGAGCTGTTTGTGAAAACGATTTTTACAGGTATTCTTTGTACGATTTTTACGAAAGAACCAACTGCATTTTCAGGAGGGAACAAGCTTGATTTTGCACCTGAACTTCTTTGAATACTGTCTATTTTTCCTTGAAATTTATGATGAGGATAAGTATCAATTTTCATTGTAACAGGCATTCCCGGTTTCATGTGTTCTAATTGAGTTTCTTTAAAGTTTGCAACAACCCAGACTTCATTAGGAACAAGAGTAAACAGTGGAGAACCTGCTGAGACCATCATACCTTTTTCAACTCTTTTAGCAGATACTGTACCGCTTTGCGGAGCATAGATTGTTGTATATGACAAACTTAAAGCTGCTGCATCCTTTTGTGCTTTTAATGTTTTTAAATCGGCATCTGCAACACTTTTGCCGTTAGCAAATATATTTTCCTGAGCTCTGGTTTGATTTGCCAAAACAGCGTCATATCTTGTTTTTGCATTATCCAATGTTTGTTTTGAAACCGCACCTGCATTGTACAGATTTGTGTATCTTTCAACATCTCGTCTGGCTAAAGCTATTTCAGAATTTGCCGCATCTAAAGCAGCTTTTGCATTTTTTTGGTCAAGGATTTTTCTTTGATAAGCCGCATCAGTCTGAGCTAATCTTACTTCATAATCTCGCGGATCAATTTTTGCAATCGGATCGCCCGCCTTGACTTGTTGGTTATCTTTTACATATACTTCTATGATTTCACCTGAAACTTTTGGTGCAACACTGACTGTTGTCGTTTCAACATAAGCATCATCAGTTGATTCGTAACTTGTTGCATCATAAAATAAATAACAACCTGCAAGTATTGCCAAAATACCAACACCATACATTATTTTCTTTTTTAAACTGCATTTACATTCTTTTTCTTCAGAATTCTGAGAATTTTCGTTCTTTAACTCTTCCATAATTACCTCATTATATATGTATTTCTATTGTTTCTTTTAGTATTTCTCTTAACTGTTTTAAACCATCTTTTATATAATCTCGTTTATCAACCGTCATTTTTGTGTTTACATCCTTAAACATTGGTTGAATAATTTTTGTTAATTCTTCAAGCCTCAATATACCTTTCTCTGTAATATTTATCATATTAGCTTGTCTTTTGTTCTTGGTTTTTTCTATACGTTTAATATATCCTTTACTTTCAAGATTATTTAACATTCTTCCTGTATTAGCTCTGTCTTTTATCAGTATTTTTGCTAAATCCCTTTGATGAATTTCTCCGTTATACATATTGATTGTACTCAAAGCAGTAAGCTCATCTAATGTAATTTCAAGCTCTAATTTTTCTTCAAATTGTTTAGCCAAAAGTTTGCAGCACTTTTCTGTCAGCTTTATCTGATAATAAAGTGAATCTAAAAAACCTTCTGCTAAATTGTTTTTTACAGTAGTATTCGTGTTCATAACTTATATCAATATCATAACCAAATGAGGCAGTTTTTCATCCGCCCCTCTTGTTAAGTTTTATGTGTTGCATTTGCAACATTATTATGGTAACATCATTATTATAAAAATGCAACAAAATAAATATAAACGACATTTATTTATGCATATCATAATTTAAACAAGGAAAACCATAATGAAAAGATTATTAAGTACTATATTATTGTTAAGCTTTTTTAGCGCACAAGTTGCACCCGTTCAGGCAGCTTTGAAAAGCGGAGTATCAGAAACGAGACAAGCAAAACAGGAAGCTAAAGCTAAATTAAAAGCTCAACAAAAAGCAGATAAAGAATTATATAAAAGAGTAAAAGCACAGAAAGATTTACCTTACAAAAAATACAAAGTTGTAAATAAATATGATTTTATTAATATGCCGTGGTGGGAACAATTTAACGATCCTTGTTTAAATTCATATATTAACAGAGCAATGGAATATAATCACGATTTAAAAATGGCAAGTTTGACCGTTGATGAATATTTCCAAAGTGTAAAAGCTCAAATGGCAAATGAACTTCCAAAAGTGCAACTTGGCTTTGGCGGTGGTGTTGCAGGAATCCCTCCTGTCGGGAAAAATCCTAACAGAGATACAATCCACGGTGTTGGCTTACCAATAATGGCGAGTTATGAAGCTGATATTTTCTTAAAAAATCACGATAAAACAACGGCACAAAAGAAAGCTTTTCAAGCTTCCGTGAGTGATGAAAGAGCAACTTATATTGCAATAGTTTCAGCTGTCGGAACTGTTTATTATAATATTGTTCGATTAGATAAAATTATTGCTTTACAAGAAGATATTGTAAATCTCAGAAAAGAAATATTTGAGCTTATGTCACTCAGAAACGAACAAGGTATTACCTCTACAAGCGACATGATTAAAGCTCAAAAATCATATATTAACGGTCAAGCTGATTTAATTGATTTAAAAAGACAAAGAGTTGAGCTTTTAAACCAATTAGCAGTATTAGTCGGCGACAGCCCTGAAAATATTGATAGTTTTGATAGAATTGCGTATGAAAATATAAACTATTCTTATACTATTCCTGCTGAAATTTCATCAGATGTAATTATTCAAAGACCTGATTATATCAAATCAGAAATGATGTTAAAGAAAGCAGGTATTGACGTAAGAGTGGCAAAAAAAGAATTTTTACCTACAATCAGCATAGATGGTTTAGCTTTGTTTAATGCAGTTCATTTAGGCAGTTTGTTTACAACAAAAAATTCTATTTTAGGAGTTGCAGGGAATGCTATGCAGCCTATTTTTACGGGCGGAGCCTTGATTGCTAATTTAAAAATCAATAAAATCAGATTTGAAAAAGCGATAAGAAATTATCAAAAAACTAATCTTGTAGCTATACAGGAAGTGAATGATGCTTTGTATAAAGCAAGAATGGATAACAAAAAACTAGACCAAAACAAAGAACATTACAGATTGGAAAATCAAGACTTTGGTTTAACTCAACTAAAATATGAACAAGGAGTTATTTCGAAACTTGATTTATGCCAAATGAAAGAAAATCTTTTGGTTATAGAAAAACTTGTTGCATCAAACACATTGGATTGCAGAATTGATGAAATCAATTTGTATAAAGCGACCGGCACAAAATACTAAGATAAAATAACCTTGTAATTACAATCTTTCAAATCCTTGAGTGTAAAGGATAGTTGTGGTATTATAATTCAAAGGCAGGGTTGTTATGGCAGATAAAATAATTATATTTTCAGGAAAACAATATTCGGGAAAAGATACAGCAGGCAAGATTTTTTTGGAAGAATTGCCTGATTTTCACAGATGTGCTATGGGAGATATAATTAAGTTTGAATACGGAAAACAACACAATCTTACTTATGAAGAAATAGAAAAAAATAAATCACAATATCGTGCAGGTTTGATAGAACTCGGCAATTGGGGAAGAAGTCAATCTCCTGATTATTGGCTTGAGAAGATAATCGAATCTGATGGCAATATAATCGTTACAGATGTACGGGTAGAGCACGAATACGAGGTATTCAAAAAAGCAGGTGCAATCGCTATCAGAATTGAAGCTGACAGAGATGTCCGAGCACAAAGAGGTGAACTTGTCGGAGAAAATGATGTCACGGAAATCGGACTTGACCATGTACAAAATTGGGACTATATAATTACTAATAATACTGATTATTTGACATTTAAACAAAATGTTTTAGAAGTTATCAAAAAGATAAAAAATTCAATATAAAATAATTATTATTAGTTGTTGTAATACATAATAAAATCAGATATAATCGTTTTATGGGTAAGAGAAATATAGATGAAAAATTAGCCGCAAAGATAAAGAAAAAGAGTATTAAACAGAGACATCATACTCAGTTTTACTATTCTTTTCTAACTATTATTTTGCTTATTTGTTTAGTACAAATGTCAATTAGTGCATTGTTAAACATAACAAAAGTGGTTGCATATCACAGCAAAATTTCAACATTAGAATCAAAACAAATAGCTGCGGAAGCAAGAAATGCAGAGCTTAAAAAGGATATTAAAAACTTTTCCACAACAGCTACAATGGAATCAATTGCCAGAAATAACCTTAAAATGGCAGGTAAAGATGAGGTACTTGTAATTGTAAATCAACAACAAGTTCAAGAACCTGACAAAAAGTCTAAACATAAAAAAAACGGACATAAAAAATAATGAAAAATTCTATGATAGAAGCCTTTGAGTTAAAAAGAAAAGGTTTTTACAAACAAGCAATAGAAATTTATTACAAGCTGCTTTCAAAAGAAAACGATAATATTGAGATATTATCAGAGCTTGCTGATTTGTATTATCTTCTTAAAAATAATGAGAGAGCAAAACATTATGTATCGAAGGTCTTTGAAATTGCCCCTAATCATATTAGTTGTATGAATGTTTTGAGAAATGTATATTTATCAGAACGTGACTACAAAAATGCAGAAAAAATTGCAAGAGAAATATATAATAAAACTCAATCCGAAAATGATTTACCGGAATTACTAAAAATATTAGAAATCCAAAAAAAATACGACGATATCGTTTTATATGCAGAAAATGTTAATTTCGAAGAAAATTTGTACATAATCGGAAACGCATATTATAATTTAAAGCAATACGATGAAACTATAGATATAATGAATAAAATTTTATTGGATAAAACAATTAATAAAAATGAAAAAACGAAAGCATTAGTATTGCTGGCAAAAGTTTATTACGAACAAAAAAATATGGAAAAAGCTAAAGAGGTATTTAAAAAATTGGAAATGAGTAATGTAGAAACAGCAGAAGGGCTAAATTTTGTAGGTTTAGACAAATTGGACGAATTAAAAATAGACGAAGCAATTATCTATTTCAGTAAAGCGATTGAAATAGACGATAAAACTGCTCAATACCATTACAATATGGGACAGGCATATTTTCTTAAAGGTTGGTTTGAAGAAGCGCAGAAGTGTTTTAACACCGCTATTTGTCTTAATCCGATGGAAGAAAGATATCACTATTCATTAGCATATTTATTCTATAAATCAGGAGATTTTGAAGCTGCAGAAGCACACCTGAACCCTGAATATTTTGATTCAAAAGTTTTAATTCAGGTAATTAAATCAGAAAAAGGTGATTTAGCATCTCCTAAAATCGAACTTGAAAAAATGTTAAAGGAATATCCTGACAATGAAACGATATTGTATTCATTAGCGAAAATTTATTACAATTTAGATATGTTCAAACAGGCAAAAACAATGATTGAAGAAACTTTAAAAGTCAATCCAAAGTCGTTTGAATACAAAACTTTTGACATTAGATTATTGCTAAAATTAGGTTTACTTGAAGACGCTGAAGCAAAAATTAAAGATTTGATAAACAAATATCCTAATTATTACTACGCAAAAGTTCTTGAGGCAGAACTGAATCTGACAAAAAAAGATTATGACGATTTATTCGATACAGCGCAAGAGCTTATTGAATTAGATATAAATCATTACGAAGGATATTACTACAATGCTTTGGCATTATTTGAAAAGGAAGATATAAATTTTGCAATAGAAAGTTTGAAGAAAGCAATATCACTAGATGTTATGAACGCAGATTTATATGTCAAAATGAGCGAATTTTATCAGTCAATCGGCAGATATGAAGATGCTTTTGCCTATATAAAAGAGGCAAGTGATATCGATAAATCTGCAAAAAATCAAGAATTATACATGCAGCTTGCTAATATTTTAAGAAGAAAAGGAATCTCACAAAATTAACATATAAAAATAAATGATTTGCCGGATTTTATCAAAAAATCACTTGCAATTTTAACAAAATTATATTAAGATATGTTTATAAATTTTAAGATTTCTCAAAGAAAATCAATATTTTGTAATATTATTAAAAAAATATAAAGGATGGTAAAATGGCTGAAAACGAAGAAGTACTAGAAGATTCAAACCGTCAATTGATTTTGGTGGCTGACGATGAAGCAAGTATTAGAAGAATTTTAGAAACACGTTTAAAAATGGTAGGTTATGACGTAGTTGTAGCTGAAGACGGTGAAGAAGCCGTAGAGCTTTTTAATAAAGAAAATCCTGATTTGGTAGTTCTTGACGTAATGATGCCAAAAATGGACGGTTACGGTGTAACAAGAGAAATCAGAAGAACATCTGATGTTCCTATCATCATTCTTACAGCACTTGGTGATGTATCAGAAAGAATCACAGGTCTTGAGTTGGGTGCTGATGACTATGTTATCAAACCATTCAGCCCTAAGGAATTAGAGGCACGTGTTAAAGCTGTATTGAGAAGAACAAGCGACAAAGGTGTAGTTGTTCCATCCGGCGGTAAGGCTGTTGCTAAAAACGTTATTACAACAGGTAATATTAAGATTGATACAGCAAGAAGACAAGTTTACAGAAAGAACGAAAGAATTCGTTTAACAGGTATGGAATTTAGCTTGTTAGAATTATTGGTTAATAATTCAGGTCAAGCATATTCAAGAAACGAAATTTTGCAGCACGTTTGGTCATATCCTGCCGATCACAGAATTGATACTCGTGTTGTTGACGTTCACATTTCAAGATTACGTTCTAAATTGGAAACAGATCCAACTAATCCTGAGTTAATCTTAACTGCTCGTGGTATTGGTTATATGTTCCAAAGAATCAACTAATCTTAAATATATCATTAAGAAAGAGACTTGGCATTTGTCAGGTCTCTTTTTTGTTAAGCTAATTTGTATAATTATTTTATGAACAAAAAGACCTGCTATTAAAACAGGTCTTTTTGTAAATCTTAAGTATTAAAAGTTAAGCTCTTTTCTTAGCTTCGATAGCAAGTTTATGTCTGCCCTTAGCACGACGTCTGTTGATAACTTCTTGTCCGCCCGGAGTAGCCATTCTAGCTCTGAAACCGCTAACTTTTTGTCTTTTTGCTTTTGTTCCTTCTAGTGTACGTTTCATTTTTCTATTCCTTTATCTGATTATGTTATTTTTGCTATTTTACTGCTATACTGATATATGTTATATAAAACAAGTTTAATAGTCAATATAAGGTTAAATATTATGAACAAAAAAATTGGATTTATCGGTTGCGGGAAAATGGCAAGTGCAATCATAGGCGGGGTTATATCCTCAAAATTCTTAGGGGTAAATGATATTCAGGCATCTGAAACAAGTGAAGAAAAAGCTAAAGAAAAAAGTAACGAATTAGGAATTAGTATACTTACTGACAATATTGAATTAGTAAAAACTTCTGACGTTGTATTTATAGCAACAACTCCAAATTTTGCAGAAGGTGTATTAAACGAAATAAAAGATTATGTTACGGAAGACAAACTTGTTGTTTCAATTTGTGCAGGTGTAACCACAAAGTTTATTCAATCCGTATTAGGTGATGGTAAAAGAATAGTCAGAGTAATGCCAAATACGCCTGCTCTGGTTCTTGAAGGGATGAGCGGAGTTTGCGGCGGTAAATTCGCAAGGGTAAATGATATTAAGTTTGTTATAGATTTGCTTTCAAATATCGGAAAGGCAATAGAGGTTACAGAAGAACAAATGGATATTGTTACTGCGATTTCAGGTTCAGGTCCTGCATTTTATTACAAGGTTATAAACGAAATCGCAAGAGCAGGCGAAAAATTAGGTATGGATTATGAAAAAGCACTTACTTTGAGTATTCAGACTGCTATCGGTTCAGCTAAGATGCTACTTGCAAGTGACAAGTCCGCAGAAGATTTGATTGCAAGCGTTGCAACAAAAGGCGGATGCACTCGTGTTGGTGTTGATTATATGGACGAAGAAAATACGTCCGATATTTTTTATAATCTGATTGATAAAACTGCAGCAAAAGCAAATGCTTTAGGTAAATAGTTTTATTATTTCAAGTTTTCACACAGAGCCTTGCTTGATAAAGGCTCTTTTGTGAACTGTTTTATTAAATCTTGTTCTTCAATACTTGTTCCGTATTTGAAAAGATTTTCGTTTAGATAATTTGCAGTGTTTTTATTTTCTGTCAGATTACCTAATTCTTTTTGTAAATGATTATACATTTGTGCTTTTATCAGGTCTGCTCTGAAGTAGTTTTGATAGTACCCCGGATGTGAAAGATAATGAGGAATTGTTGCCCATTCATTATTTAATTCTTCATTATCGTTTGCACCTGTATATTTAACTCTCAAATCATGCCACAATTTTGGTAAGTTTTGATCAGGGTTTTCGTACATGCCTTTTTCAAAACCGATAATCAGCATACTGCGATTGATAAATTTTGCTTCTGATTTTTTGAAATCGGCTTTGAACTTGTCAAGCACATCATCAGAAACCGTGCCTTTTAAAATATTTTCTTTTTGCTGTAAATCACCCATCATCATTGCAACTGCCTCTGTCATTGCAGGAGTTGTCCCTTTATCAAAATATGGTAAATTTTTATCAATACCTAAGTTGTAGACACAATGCCCTAATTCATGGCAAAGAGTGTCAATACTGTTGGAATCATTTGTAAGATTTGCCAATATTCTTGAATCTTCACCTGCTTTTATTTCAAAACAAAAACCGTGAGTGTTTTTATTTTTTCTTGGGAATAAATCCAGAGTAATCGGCATATTATCAACATCATAACCCATTCCTGCATACGCTTTTTTAGATATTTCTACAACTTGCTCCTTATCTCTTAGGGCATCATTTACCCCTTTTGCAGGATTGTTCGGAAGTAATAATCCATAGTGATAATTTTTTAAATCTTCAGGTTTGATACCGTATTCGTCTGCAAGTTCTTTTTTATTTTCCGCCTGAAGCTTTTCATTTACCCCTTTTGCGTTTGTGTAAACTTCATCAAGTAATCCCTGAAGATAATCTGCGTCAACGTCATAAACTTCTTTGAGGGTGTATTCAAAATAGTTTTTGTATCCTTTTGATTGGGCGAATTTGTTTCTTAACTTTACAAATTCAACCATATCATCAGCTATCAAATCACCGCCTTTAATTCTTGCATCATAGGCCTTTTTACGCAGACTAACATCTTTTTCTGTTTGTAATAGCTTGTTGATTTCTGCTTTTGAAGTTTCTTTGCCGTCAATCGTAGGAACATAAGAATTATATTTTGCAGCGATTTCATTTTCTTTATCACGCAAAGCTTTTTTAAGTTCGCCTGCATTTAATTCTTCGTCAAAATCTCTCGTAATATCTTTTAGTTGTTTATTTAAATGTTTGTTGGTTAATCCGTCTTTTGATAAATCTTGTAATTTATTATAGATTTCTTCATTTTTATACAAATTATAAACTTCTTCCTGAGAAGTTTGATATGCATTCATATTTTCATCAGTGCTGTTTATATAAAAATTCCAGCAATCAAGCTCTGCTTTGTGAGCTTTTGGTTCTAATTCTTTTGAAAAGCTTTCTCTTAAATCTAAAAATTCCTGTTCTCTCATCTTATCACTTCCTTTAAAACCTATTTTATCACATTTTACATAAGCACGAAAGTTTTCTGCTGATGGCGATACGTAGTCTGTATTTTTCACAGGTTCATTGGTTGTTTTATTCAAATTATCTGTCGACTTAAAATATGTCGGGTTATAATTGTTGGATAAAATCTTCATACTAATATAATTCTTCTAAAAATAATTGTTGTTATTTTATTTATATTTTTGCAACAACTCTTAAAATTATTACGAATTTCTTAACAAAAGTAGACTTTAATGTTTGATGTAATATAATAAGGTGTACATTTAAGTATATTAGGGAATTGGAGGACAGTTTTTTAACTGTATAATATAATTTATGACAATACAAGAATGGTTTGATAAAAGAAAAGAAGCCCAAATTCAACGACGACAAATGGAAAATCGTGTTGATACGGAAGATTTAGGTGCTGATTTATGGACAAAATGTGTCCACTGTGAAGCTCAATTAACAAAAAAAGAATTGGAAGATAATATGATGGTATGCCCTATGTGTGACTACCATTTCAGAATAAATGCAAGAGAAAGAATCCATCAATTATTTGATAAAGATTCTTTTGAAGAATTGTTTAAGGAAATAAAACCGACAGATCCGTTAAATTTTACAGATACTGTTTCTTATGCGGAACGTCTTGATAAAGCAAAAGCTAAAACAGGATTGGATGAAGCAGTAATTACAGGTATTGGTGAAATTGAAGGACACAAAGTTGCAACTGCCGTAATGGACTTTGACTTTATGGGCGGTTCAATGGGTAGTGTAGTCGGAGAAAAAGTAACAAGAATTATTGAAGAAGCTATAAAAAGACGTTTGCCTGTTTTAGCAATCACATCATCAGGCGGAGCAAGAATGCAGGAAAGTGCATTGAGCTTAATGCAAATGGCAAAAACATCTTGTGCCGTTTCAAGACTAGATGAAGCAGGGTTGTTATACATCAATCTTTTAACAGAACCTACATTTGGCGGTATTACAGCAAGCTTTGGTACATTAGGTGATATTATTATTGCAGAACAAGGCGCAAGAATTGGTTTTGCAGGTCGTCGTGTTATTGAACAGACAATCAGACAAAAACTTCCTGCTGATTTCCAAACAGCAGAATATTTGTTGAAGTACGGTCAGGTAGATATGGTTTCTAAGCGTTCTGAGCTTAGAAAGAATTTAGCGTCAATTTTAGCTATGCATGAGGTGTAGTCAATGGTAGTATTAGATTTTGAAAAACCTTTAGTAGAAATACAAGAAAAAATAAAAGAGTTAAAGAAAATCAGTTCGGAGTCAGGTATGGACTTAAATAAAGAAATTGAAACATTTGAACAACAAGCAAATGATTATAAAAAGGAACTTTATTCAAACCTCAAACCATTCCAGAAATTGCAAATTGCAAGACATCAGGAACGTCCGAATTTCTTAAATTACACAAGGTTGATTTGTGATGAATTTATTGAAATGCACGGGGATAGAGAAGGCACTGATGACAGGGCAATTATTGGCGGTTTGGCAAAAATAGGTGATAAAAAAGTTATGTTGATTGGTACTCAAAAAGGTAAATCAACAAAAGAAAACTTGGAATACAATTTTGGTATGCCGCAACCGCAAGGTTACAGAAAAGCGTTGAGATTATTCAAACACGCAAACAAGTTCCATCTTCCGATAGTAACTTTGATAGATACTCCGGGGGCATATCCGGGAATTAGTGCGGAAGAAACAGGACAGGGTGTTGCTATTGCAGTAAACCTTAGAGAAATGGCTAAATTAGATGTTCCCGTAATTGCAATAATTACAGGCGAAGGCTGCAGCGGCGGTGCTTTAGGTTTGGCAGTTGCTAACAAGGTGCTTATGCTTGAACACGCATATTACACAGTTATTTCTCCTGAAGGTTGTGCATCTATTCTTTGGAGAGATGCTCAGAGATATCCTGATGCAGCAGAAGCTTTAAGAATTACTGCTGATGATTTAACAGAATTAGGTATTGTTGACGGGGCTATAAAAGAGCCTATCGGCGGTGCTCATACTTGTTATTCGGAAATGAGCCAAAATATGAAAGATGCCATTCTAGGTGCATTGTCAGATTTGGAAGGTATGTCAGCAGAAGAATTAAGAAACCAACGTTATGACAAATTCAGAGCGATGGGACAATTCATTGTTGAATAATTAAAATACAAACATTATAAATTAAGTTATACCTGATGATTATTTATTAATTGTCAGGTAAACTTTTGCCAAAACGGCAGATTTATTATCTTTGAAAGAAATTTCTTTAACGGTTTCTTGTTCTTTAACTTCATAACCATCAGGTTGATAATTGATTAAATAACGCATAAATTCCTTACTGAACATAAAATATATAACTCCTGTACACTACCTTACACATATATAAAGTATTTTTTTGTAGAATAGTTGCTTATTTTTTTAATATTTGTAAAGAATAATTGATTTTTAGATTGATATTTACAATGAAAAAAGGTGTAACCAATGAATAGTTACACCTTTTAAAGATATATTTTTGTATGGATTACATCATACCGCCCATACCACCCATGCCTGCCATAGCAGACATATCAGGTGCAGCAGCTTTTTCTTCAGGGATATCTACAACAGCAGCTTCAGTTGTTAATAACATTGAAGCAATTGATGCAGCATTTTCCAAAGCTGAACGAGTAACCTTAGCTGGGTCAACGATACCTGCTTCAAACATATCTGTGTATCTGAATAATAATGCATCGTAACCGTAAGCATCCTTACCGCCTCTTACATTATCTACAACAACATCAGATTTAGCACCTGCGTTGTATGCGATTGCTCTTAAAGGCATATCTAATGCAGCCATTAAGATTTTATAACCGCTCTTTTCATCGTCTGAATCGAATGTCAAACCTGCTAATTTTTCTTCTAAGTATTGTTGTACTCTGATAAGCATTACGCCACCACCCGGAACAATACCTTCTTCGTTAGCAGCTCTTGTTGCGTTAAGAGCATCTTCGATTCTTAATTTTCTTTCTTTAAGTTCTACTTCAGTTGCAGCACCGACTTCGATAACAGCAACACCGCCTGATAATTTAGCGATTCTTTCCTGCATTTTTTCTTTATCGTATTCACTGTCAGAAATAGCCATTTGGCTCTTGATTAAACTTATTTGTT
>OMPX01000116.1 GCA_900313115.1 uncultured bacterium | reverse complement strand
TGTCTTCGGTCTAAAACTTGTCGTTTTAGACCTTCGCACTCTGCTCACTCACTCTTTTTGCCCGCAACAAAAAGAAAAGAAATGAACATAACTAAAAATGAAACCGTTCTGTTAAGCAAGTTGTTTGTATCATTTATTTGATCATAAAAATATATAAAAAATTGAAGTTTTCGCACAGCGGAAATACCTCACCCATATTCGTAATCAACTTGTTACAACGAATATTACCCTCTCCTAAATCATAGGAGAGGGTAAAAATTTTTAATGTAATGATAATATTTATTATGTACTACTAAATGGTGACTTAATGAATCGTGACTAAGTGACTAAGTAGTAAGGTTCAATATTGCACACCTGATATATTTTTTCCTCTCATGAAATTCTGGGGTACAATGCGTAAATATAAAGTGATTATGCATTGGAGTGAGGTATTTAATACCGTGTAAAAAGTTACCCAACACCCAAAATCATAATCGCTTTATTTCAACGTTTTTTCTCTTTTCCTTAAAGATGGCTTAATATTTGTAAAACAGGAAATTTCTCCTTAATTACAGTGTAAGATTTGCACTGCATTCAAGATAAAACTCTGATATAATTACGTTTTCAGGTTTTATGTTAAGATATGTAACAAATAAAATACTTCGTGAAATCGATGTGTTTGTATATACTTTATATATATGTAAGATGTACTAAAACTATATGAGGATGACAAGATGGCAGTCGCTGGTCTTTTGGCACAATACATGTCAGTAAAGAATCAGCTCACCTACTGTGAACAACAGAAAACTAGGTGGGACAATCTTGCTACGGCCATGACTAAAAAACTCTCCGAACAAGAAAAAGGTGAGGAAAAATGGAATTCTCAGTATGATTCAGCTGATTCAGCTTGTAATGATACAACTGAACTTAAGTTGAATGGTAACATCGTACTTCAGAAGAAAGATGACACTCACCCAACATTTGCAAGACGTGTCGTCAAGGGAATGGGATTAAGTACAGCAGGTCAAGCACAATTTGCATCTAGTTTCGCAAGTAAGAAAGTTCCAAAATATGATCCGGCACTGTTAGAAGAGTACACGGATTTGGATATGGAATACGAAACAATGGCAGCAATGTATGAAACACTCGTAACAGAGCTTGAAGCACAAAGAGACGGTTTAAAAGAAAGAGTCTCTACGGATGCTCAAGATACCCATATCTTGGGAGGAAGCTAATGTATTTAGCATAAGAGAGGCAATAGTCATCGGGCCAACACCGCCCGGAACAGGAGAGACAAACTCAAAATATTCAGAAACTTCATTAAAATTATTAAAATCAGGAATCCAGTTAAGATCGCCGGTTAATTTGCCGTTGGTATCTCTTGATATACCGACGTCAACGAAAGTAGCTTTATATTTAACCATCTTACATCTTACAATTTTTTTTCCTGCCGCAGAAATTACTATGTCTGCGGCTTTTATTTTTTCTTCAAGGTTCTCAGTTTTTGAATGGCATATTGTAACAGTTGCGTTTCTTTGTAAAAGCATTTGTGCCATCGGTTTGCCTACAATATTAGACCGACCTATAATTACAGCGTGTTTACCCTCAATAGGAACTTTATAATAATCTAACAACATTAACACCCCTTGCGGCGTTACAGGATTAAACCTTGGCTCCATTCCTATTGCAAGCTTTCCTACATTTTCCGGAGTAAAACAATCGACATCCTTATTCGGATCAATCGCACATATCACATTATCTTTATTTATATGCTTTGGTAAAGGCATTTGAACTAATATTGCCGTTATTTCCTTATTTGCATTTAATTCTTTAATTTTATTTATAACGACATCTTCAGATGTTTCATAAGGAAGTTCAATAACTGTAGATAAAATTCCGATCTCTTCTGCGGTTTTCTTTTTGTTTCTGACATAGACTTGACTTGCAGGATCATCACCAACAAGAATAACGGCAAGATGAGGTTTATTGCTTAACTTTGAAACCTCAACTTTAATTTTTTCTAATATTTTTTTTGATAATGCCTTGCCATCTAAAATCATAATTTATCCTTCTTGCGGGAGATTTAAACGAGAATAAAACTGCTTAATAGACTCAACTACAACATCAGATTTTCTTTCAAGAGGATTTTCCGATAATTTTTCATCAAACGGAATACATCCAAGAACGTCTAACTCGTGACATTTTAACATATTTAATACGTTATTCATACGTTCATTTCTAACCCTGTTTATAACGACACCCATTTGACCGCCTGCAGCATATTTTGCAGAAAATTCCTCTATTCTCTTTGCTAACAGAACGGATTCTTCATAAGGTAATGCCACAATCAGAGTCAAATCTATATCCGTATCAACAAGTTGATTCAAATACTTTAAATCGAACTCACAGTCAAAAAGCACAAAATCATATCTGTTTATAATTTTGGATAATGCATCATTAATTTGCTGAGTTATAGGGCATCTGCAATCCTTTGAACCGGTAAACCAAGAAACAATAAGATCAGTATTATCATCTAATGAAACAATAATATCCTCCATTGCCCATTCAACATACTCTGACTTTGTCATGTGTTGAGGAATACCTGTTTTATACTCGTGCTTCCCACTTCTAATACCATAGACAGTATTTCTGATATCTAAACCGTAACTATGACCGAACTCAGATGATAAATCATTATCTAAAACTAAAATACTTTTTTCCGGAAAATATTCTCGTAAAATTTTTAGCAAAGACTTTGTTATAGTTGTTTTACCGCTTCCGCTTTTTCCTGTAACTGCTATTTTTGTAGTCAAATTAACCCCCTCATTAGAAATCTATTATACTATAAAATAGCAAATTATTGAATTATTTTACATTTAAAAATTTCATCATCGTTTTTATAAAATCTTTAAAAAATTTAGATTTCGGCAATTCAATTTCAGGAAAGTATCCTTCATACGATTTTATTATATTTTTGGGTAAGTCTTTTCCTGCAGACAGAAGTTCTGCTATCATATTCAAATACTCATCTTGTTCTTCTTTAAAAGCAAAATCAAAAGCTCGCATATCTTCATCCGCTTCATAATGAATCAGAGCATAATAAGCAGCCATTATATTTTTATCATCATTCTTCTTTGGAAAAGCAAGTAAAGCTTCTCGAACAGTAATTCTATTCGTAAGGACACTAACAATTAATCGTGATACGTACTCTCTATCTTTTAGATTTGACATACAAATATTTTATAATAAACATTTATGATTTATAATGATTTATACGGAGGAAAAATGCAAGACATAAAAATTCTTGATTGCACATTACGTGATGGTGGATATCTGAATAATTGGGCATTTAGTGATAATTCAAATATTGCCATAGAAAATAATTTATACAAAAGTAATGTAGACTTTGTTGAAGCAGGTTTCCTTACAAATAAACAAATTTTACCTGAATCAACAACACTATATAATACTCCGCAAAAAGTCGAAAATAAAATTGTTATGGTAAATTTTGGAGAATATAATTTATCTGAATTATTGCGTCCTGTTGAAATCAGATTAGCATTTAAGCAGCCTTCTCTAAATTTATTAAAAGAAAACCTAAAAATATTAAGTACAAGGAAGATAAAATTTTCACTAAATCCAATGCATATTAGTTTGTATTCTAAAGAAGATTTGAAAAAACTATTTGATATTACAAATGAATTTAATCCAACTTGTCTTACGGCCGTCGATACTATGGGGATAATGACGCAGGATGATACAAAAAAAATATTTAAAGAATTTGATAATAACATAAATAGAAATATTCATATTGGTTTTCATTCACACGATAATTTAAACTTATCTATGAATAATATAAAAGAGCTGTTATCACTTGATTTAGACAGAATAATAATACTTGATAGCTGTCTTAACGGAATTGGAAGAGGCGGCGGCATGTTATCTACTAATGAGCTTGCAAAATTTTTAAATATACACTATGGAAAAAAGTATGATACTGACTTAATAAACAATACATCCAAAAAATATATTCAAGTATTAGGAAATTATGATAAAATGCCGTATTATTTGACAGCAAAACAAAAATGTCATCCAAACTACGGTTTATATCTGTCTAATCACAATTGTTCAAACAAGGAAATTGAATATTTATTATCCTTTATACCTGATGAAAAAAAACAAAACTATGATGAAGAAACTATTTCTAACATTATAAAAGTTGAGCGAAAATTAATATATTAATTTATTGTGTTAATATATAAATAGCAAAGCAGTCGGATAATCGCGCTAAAAATTAGTGAGGAAAGTCCGTGCATCCAAGAACAGCTCCCCTGAGAAACTCAGGACGACGTGAGTCGGTGGATAGTGCCACAGAAATGTAGACTGCCCTGCGGAAAGAGTTTTTGACTACGTCAATACTCCACCACAGAGCGATGGTGCAACGGTGAGGTAAGAGCATCACCAGCGATATTGAGAAATATCGGCTAGGTAAACCCGGAGAGGATGCAAGATTAAATCAAAGGTTAAAGGTTGTTCGCCTACTTTGGAAAAATCGCTAGAGTCTGTAAGTAATTACATTCCCAGACAGATGATTATCTAGAAACAGAACACGGCTTATGAGCTGCTTTGCAAATAAAAAGAACGACTATTGTCGTTCTTTTTATTATATATTATATTTTCTATGATTCAGGCACATCCGATAATATTAAAGCCAAAGCACCTGCAGTACAACCAACAATTGCTGCACCTTTTGCGACAGCTTTTGTTTGAATTTTATCTGCTGTTTTCTTTATAATATTAAACATGCTTTCTGAGGTATTTTCATTTTTTACCAAAGATTTTTTTGAAGCATCAAAATTGTCATTTAATAGTTTTAAAACAGTGTTTCTACCTGCAACTTTATCGGCTTTAGTTTTATATTGTAATTCAACTAAATCTTGTCTGACTTTATCCTTAGGTTGAGTAAACACCCTTTTTAACGCATCATGAATATGTTCATCCGGCGATTGTTTTATTGCTTCAGATAATTCTTTACTATCTAAGACCATTGGTCTTAGGCTTTCAACATTTGTTTCAGGGTCAATTGCTGCTTTAACAAATTTACTGATTTTAGCAGATTCTTTTAAGTCATCAGAGTTCATTGTTTTTCTGAGTTCTCTGCTGGTTTCTCTAACAAAAGTGTCTGACGGCAAACCTTTGTATAACCAATTTTTTTGATTAGCAGAATAAACTGCACCAGCTACCGCACCAACACCGGTTGATACCAAAATTCTGTTTTTTAAGTCCGTCATCATATCAGACGCACTAATCTTCGTAATACTCATACTTATATCCTTCTGATTTGTTTGGTTAATAATACATGAGGTATAGTGGATAGATTATAACATACTTTATAAAAAAATGCAACTTGTAATTATCTTAGTTCAAAAGTTAGATTTAGCTTGATATTTGAGCATTTTTTAGCTATTCTTATTGTACATTGACATCTAATAGGAAATGAGAGCATGACAATAAATCAGAATATAAAACCTGTAACTGTAGAAAGAAAGGAGAACCTTTTTGTTGGAGGGTGTGATTTAACTCAGCTTGCAAAACAATATGGTACGCCGCTTTACGTTATTGATGAGGATACTTTGCGTGGAATTTGTAACGATTATAAGCAGGCTTTCAAAAAATATCCATATACAAAAATGATGTATGCCTCAAAAGCTTTGTGTACAAGTGCTGTCGCTAAAATTCTGGATTCTGAAGGTTTTGGTTTTGATACTGTTTCTATTGGAGAAATTTATACTGTTTTAAATGCGGGTATTTCATTAGAAAAAGTTTTGTTTAACGGTAATAATAAAACAGAAAGAGAGCTTGACTTTGCAATAAAAAATGGTATAGGCAGGATTTCTGTTGATAATTTTGCTGAGATTGATTTAATCTCAAATGTTTGTGCAAAATATAATAAAACGATTGATGTTTTGCTTCGCATTACTCCCGGGATTGAATGTCACACCCATGAATATATTCAGACAGGTCAATTAGATTCAAAATTTGGATTTGATTTATCTCAGATAGACGATGTAATAACTAAAATTACTTCAGCACATCAAAACATAAAAATAAGAGGGTTGCATGCTCATATTGGCTCACAGATATTTGAACCAAAATGTTTTCATGATGAAATTGATGTTTTAATTCAAGAAATTTCAAGAATCGAAAGAAAATTCGGTATAAAGTTAGATGAAATCAATATTGGCGGCGGTATTGGCGTAAAATATACTGAAAATGATACACCACCATCAATTGATGAAATTGCCAATGTTATTATAGAATCATTAGAAAAACATGTTGAAAAATATAATGCTAAACCTCCAACTTTGTATATTGAACCGGGAAGAAGTATTATTTCTACATCTGGTGTTACTTTGTATACAGTAGGGTCAATGAAGCAAGTCCCAAATATGACTAAATATGTAACTATTGACGGTGGGATGGCGGACAATCCAAGACCGAGTATGTATCAAGCTGAATACATTGCAGAACTTGTTAATGAACATTCAAATAGACCATTAGAAAAAGTTACAATTGCAGGTCGCTTTTGCGAGTCAGGAGATATTTTAATTAACAATATTGAGCTTCCGAAACTCGAAAGCGGTGATATTTTATGTGTTTATAATACAGGTTCATACAATTATTCTATGGCAAGTAATTACAATCGTGTGGAAAAGCCTGCCATGGTACTTGTAAAAGATGGAAAATCTGATATTATAGTATATAGAGAGACATTGGAAGATATAATTGCTCACGATAGTATCCCTGATAGGTTAAAATAATGTACGAAAATTTCTTAAAACCACTACAATTTCAGTTTTTAAATGTTTTTTCTCAGTTTAATTGGGTTAATGCATTGGAAATTTTATTAATCATATCCGTGGTATGGGTTTTTTATCGCAAGTACATAAGACATACTCAGTCGGAAAAGCTTGTTCGTGGCTTGATGATTTTGTTTATTGGCTGGATTTTTAGTGAAATTTTAACTATATTAAATTTAACCATTCTAGGTATGTTTTTAAAGTCGATGGTGGCTTTAATCTCTTTAAGTTTAATTGTTATTTTTCAACCTGAGTTGAGACGTTTTTTGAGCTATCTTGGACAACCGGGATTTTTAAGTAAAACCTTTTTTGGGGTATCTGCTCATAATACTCAAGCAGAAGATGATAAAATTGATGTTATAAAAGAGTTAATAGAGTCAGTAAAATATCTTACAAAAACTAAAACAGGTGCGTTAATTGTTTTGCAAAATGAATTGAGTCCGTCAGTATATTCAGAGGTTGGCATAAAGCTTAACGCTGATGTTTCTGCTGAATTGATTTTGACTATTTTCCATCCGAATACACCATTGCATGATGGTGCTATGGTTATAAAAGATAATAAAATATTGTCTGCGGGGGTATTGTTACCTTTGACAGAAAATCCTAAATTAAGTTGGAAATATGGAACAAGACACAGAGCCGCAATAGGTTTGACAGAAATTAGTGATTCTGCTTGTTTGGTTGTATCTGAAGAAACCGGTGATGTTTCTATTTGCATGGATGGCATATTAAAAAAATATGATGACTTGGTTACATTGAAGGAAGATTTAGAAAAAATTCTTAATATTAGTGATGAAACCGTTGAAAAGAAAAATGGATTTTTTGCGTTTAATTCATTTTTAAAAAAATAATTTTACATAGAGAGGTATTAGATGTTTGGTTTTTCAAGGCACAAAAAAGCTGTTGTAAAAAAGAAAACTCCTAAAGAATTGTTTATAGAAATTTTTACAAGGTTTTTAACTCTAACTGTTGCAGCTTTTATTGTTGCATTTGCACTTGAGTGCATCTTGCTACCAAATAAAGTTATTGACGGAGGCGTCATTGGTATATCAATGATGGTCAATTACGTTACGGGTGCTAATTTAGGTTTGGTTATTTTCCTGTTGAATCTGCCTTTTATCTTTCTGGCTTGGACCAATTTAGGTAAAATGTTTGTCTTACAGACCTTTTATTCCGTCTCAATGCTTGCACTTGCCACAAATGTTTTTAGTAATTTACATAATTCTGTAATATTAGACGAATTATTGCTTGTCGTTATATTTGGCGGAATTACTTTAGGTATAGGTGTTGGACTAATTCTAAGAAATAGTGCGTCTCTGGATGGAACAGAGATTCTTTCGATAAAGCTTTCTAAAAAGTTCTCTTTCATGACAATCGGTGAGTTTCTAATGGGAATTAATTTGCTTATTTATACAGCATCCGCTTTTGTATTTGATTTGAAACAGGCTTTGTATTCTATATTGACATATTTTGTTGCATCGAAAGCAATTGATGCAGTTATTGACGGCTTTAACTCATCAAAATCCGTGCGTATAGTATCTGAGTATTATAAAGATATTGGTAAAGCGATTATGAAAGAGCTCGATGTTAGTGTTACATATATGAAGGCTAGAGGCGGATATTCAGGTGAGGAAAAGGTACTTACATACTGTGTTGTATCTCGTTTAGAAATGGCAAAAGTAAAAGCAATTGTTAAAAATATTGACCCTAAAGCATTTTTGGTTATAGAAGCTGTGCACGAAGTTGAAGGTGTAAGAGTTAATAATCGTAAATAGTTTTTATTGCAGAATTTACATAATATGTATAAAAAAACTCTCTTTTGAGAGTTTAAAAAAAACGCGCTTGGAGAAGGACTCCGTTGGCGAACAGCAAAAGGTGACTAAATGTCACGTTTTGCGTTGAATATAAAGTTAGTTGCAACTTTACAGAATAAGCCAATGTAGGGAAGAACCCTCGGGTGAGAAGCCCTCCAAAATTGTAATTTAACATACAGAACAAGATGTAATTAACTATGAGATGGAGATGGTCATATATAACACTATTTGTTTCTATGAATTAGCCTTAGTTACATTTTCCAACTCTAGTTTTTTCTTAATTAACTTTATTATTGGTGAACATTGCGAACAATTTAACAAAATATTTGAATTTACTATTTTTTCATAATCATAAATATCGTTTTTGTATTTCCCTTTATTAATTAAATATATCAATTCTCTAATAATATTTTGAACATTTTCATTACTGCAATTCTCAATTATTTCAATTATTATATTGATTTTTTCATCTTTATACCGTATTAAATAGGCTTCATTTATAAAAACTTCAAAAATAATTCCCTTAATAAAATTTATTGGATATAAATTAGGATTAATTTTAATTTCATTTAAATATTTATTTGCTTCTTTTTCATCTCCATTGGCAACTTGTAATATATTTCTACCGAGAGTCTCTTGTTGTTCTTTACTTAAAATTTGTAGCTCAGATATTGGCTTCTCACGAACAAATTTTATCGCAGGTGATTGAATGTACCAATTATAAGATTTTAATTTTTCAATAATTAAATCATTAACCAACAGTAATGATAAGTTATTTGTTTCTGCTATTTCAAATGTTAAATCAGATAGGTTATTTTTTAGTATATTTAAATTATCTTGTGATAAGGTATGGCTCGTCAGCAATGGTTCAAGTAATTTTATTTTAAAATACTTAAATCGTGGAGAATTTACAGCATTTGCAACAATAGAATCCTTAGCCCTATTACTTAGCTTCATATATATATTAGGTTTTGACAAAACATACAATGGAATAAAATCATTTTCTAATATAATATTAAGAAAAGAGTCGTTGTTTAAAAAGATGGGTTCATATTTTGATAATAAATATTGAGTTATAAAAACACCCCTATTGAGGAGAAGTTGATTTTCTGTTTTGTAAACATATAATTCTAAGTTTTTCCAATATTTTCCTATAAAATATTCAAATAAATCTTTATCAATCTTTTGATAAAATTCTTCTGCATAACTAATCATTGCTTCAGAATAATTACCCAAATAATCTTTGTTATTTAATAATTTGTCCAATTCTTTACTAATATAACCTTTTGTTAGTAATAATGGCTTAGATAGAACTATATCAATTATATTTGCAAAAGCAACGTCGACCTCTTCTTTTGTGGGAGACTGATTATAAGGATGAACAAATATGCATCTAAGATTGTATATTTGTAGTAATTTAGAATACTCTATATCATTGATAAAACCATAATTTTTTGCATACAAAATAATATTTTTATCTGTTGCCTGTCTACCTTCCTCTATTTTAATTATTTTTCCGTATATTTTCCCAGCTTCATTATCAAATTGTTTTATTTCGTTAAATCTTCTAATTATCGATTCTACGCATGCAATCCATATAAGAATATATGCCGCCCTGTACTGTCTACACTTTATTATTTTTAAACTTTCTTGAATTAATATTCGATCTTCTTTTTTACTTATTTTTTGTATGTATTTACTATAATCCATATAGGTATCCTTTGTATTGATAATTTATCAAATTATGGCTTTTTTATTTTAATTATCGAAGCTATTGAATCTTGCTCTTGTTCAATAGATAATGTTCCTTTATCAAGGTCGAGCAACATTTCTACTTCTTCAGGTTTCATAGACAATTGGTTTTCTGTTAATTCTTCCATAAATTCCTGTGGGTTAAAAATATTATTCTGCATTAAAAGTTCAATGGATTTATTTAACAATATTGGCTCATGCTTTATCAAAACATTATCAAGTGGTTCACGCTTTCTCCAATTATTTATGGCCATTTGTTTCATTAAATATTGATATTGATTATCAGT
The DNA here is from genome assembly GCA_900313115.1 of uncultured bacterium. Taxonomy (GTDB): domain Bacteria; phylum Cyanobacteriota; class Vampirovibrionia; order Gastranaerophilales; family Gastranaerophilaceae; genus UBA2883. The sequence goes on along the minus strand of OMPX01000116.1, from coordinate 2,160 downwards.
TAGAACTCCCAAACGGTTTGCCCTGATAAGCATTGCAGAAATAGAAACTTTCCATTTCTTTTTTAATTCAATATAATATTTTAAATCTCTAGGATATAAACTAACATCCTGCAAAAATGCATTTTTAGGTAATAAAAATGCAGCAGCAAAATAATTAGCTTCCCTTTCTTGTTGTTTAAAGTCTTCTCTTGACAATTCTTCTATGTCAATATTCCAATCATGCAATAAAATATGACCTAATTCATGAGCAGCATCAAAATTACTTCGTGCCGCCAAATTTTTATCATTTGACAAAACAATAATATATCTATCATTGCCCTCCACCTTAATCTTTTGGCTATATGCATCAATATTATTTTGATTTACAGGATAAGATGCTACAATTATTCCATTCTTCTCAAGTAAATAAGAAATGTTATCAATAGGTTTTTCGCCAATATCCCAATAATTTCTTAAATCTAATGCAATTTGTTCGAAGTCAAGTTTATCATCATATTTAAATTTAGGTATATTTAAGATTGGGAATTCTAAATACTTGTTTAATACTTGATATATTATTGCCAAATGTTTTAATTTTACTTGTTGTTGTAATCTTGCATTTTTATTAGCTGACAACAAAGCTCTAAAATATGTAGTTTTTGTATTAACATCGTATATATCTTTTTGGAAAAAATATGAAGATGGGAATTTTAATTTTTCAGTTAAAATTCGCATCTTTTCAAATTCAGGAGTAACATTTTGCGTTTCGTATTGAGAAATAGCTTGCTTTGTAACACCTAATATTTCCGCCAAATCATTTATTGACAAACCATTATATAAACGTGCTTGCCTTAATCTTTGACCATTAAAGTTTTTTACCATTTTATCTATCTCCGTTTGCAATATCTTCCACAGAACTTACAGCTTCTGTGGTTTTAATTTCTAGAGACTCTTTTGTTTCAGAATCTTCTTTAGCTTGCTTTTTTACATATGCCGCAGGTTTCAATGGAAGTGGTATATCTTGAATTTCTTCTGATTTTTGTGTATCTGCAACAATTGAATCGTAATTTTTCTTTGGAATATAAGAATTTAATGGAATTTCTTTTGCAATTTCCAAATTTTTTGTTAGATAATTTGCATTATATGAAGTTATTACACCAGATGCTGTTTTGAAAGATAAAATGCAATATAAACTTTCAGCGATCATGCTTTGTTCAATCTCAGAACATAAATCCTGTGATAATTCTTGCAAATATGTATTATCATCAGGATTTAATGGCATGTTAATAAGTTTTGTTTGCCTTGACCTTAAACCACTATTTAACAACAATGACAATGCCGCAGCATAATGTTTTTTATTTTTGAATGGATGTTTGGTTAGTTGTTTTAACCTATTTTCACGCATTACAGTTATAATTTTTTTTGATTTTTTGTCTACAATTAGCAAAAATTCCCAAATCCCCCTTTTTTTCTTGCTAACATATAAACACGCATAATCTTGTCCAAGTTTCTTCTTTAAGTTAGAATTAATTAAGTCCCATATCAGTGTAGGAGAACTATTTGTGGTATATGTATTTAGTTGTTTTCTGGTATCAATAAAATCAATCCCAATACCTTCAGAAATACTTTCTGCAACAGCCTTTAACACTCCTTCATCTATATTAAATTTAATATTTGTCACGACATGACCTCCTTAATTATTATGTAAAATATTTTACTAAAATTACTTTATCTTGTCAAGCAGTTTTATTGTAAATTATTATTTTGACATTTATTTTTTTGATTTTTGTAATCTATCCATTATCAAATTTTTAATATGAAAGAAAAAAAACACAAACCTTCATATTCAAAGATTTGTTGGCTTGTTTATAATATAATCAACTCATGCAACAGTATTATGATAAAGGGGACATACAGTTATATTTAGGTGATTGTATTGAAATTTTGGAGAAGGCTGCTCCGGAATCAGTTGATATGATTTTTGCGGATCCTCCATATATGTTATCTAATGGCGGAATATCTTGCCAAGCTGGTAAAGTTGTTTGCGTTAATAAAGGTAAATGGGATGAAAGCAAGGGTTTAGACGAAGATTTTGAGTTTCACCAAAAATGGATTAATGCTTGTCGCAGAGTCCTCAAACCTAACGGAACAATTTGGATTTCAGGAACATATCACTCCATT
>OMPX01000077.1 GCA_900313115.1 uncultured bacterium | reverse complement strand
ATTTGTCAGTTGAGTTATCCCTTTGCTTCTTGGCTCAAGAGCAAGAGTAATTTGTGCTTCAGGATATTGTTTTTTTAAAGAAATCAGTGTTGGCAGAAACAGAATTTCATCTCCCAATCCGCCAAAATTTATTGCTAAAATCTTTCTAACCATATGTTTATTATAGTATAAACATTTGTATATTTGTGAATTATTCAAAAAATAAAACTGACCGTTTGGTCAGTTAGAGTAATTTGTTTTTAATTGATTTTAACCGTTTATCCGTTTTACCGCATCCCACTCAGGGGTACACCACACACCAAAAATCCCCTGTTATTTTCACGAGGAAAATATGATTCTTTTTTTGCTTCTTAAAAAAGAAGGTTATGCCTCTGACAGTTTGTTAATGCCGGAGGCATTACAGGTTAGTTAAACTTCCAAGAATAATCTTTGACCGACAATGTTTGGCTTATTGTTGTAGTATCCTGCAAAATAGCCGCCGGCAACCGGTCTGTTCTTAGCATATCCGGAATAAGATCTGGAATTTACAAAAGGATTTCCGAATGGATTTCCACCGATAGATTGTGTACCTACAGCAGCTGCCGGAACTGTTGCTGCGTTGTTTGTGCTTGGTACGAGCACTTTTGTTAGTAAACTTACGATTCCTGCCATAATATCAAACCTTTATATCAAACCTTTACATTTTTTTATTTAATGACTATTTTTTATATGTCAAAAAATAGAACGGCATAAATTTACAAAACTTTACATGGTTGTATCTAATTCATCTAAATATAGGATATAGAGTCCGATTATGTTTTCTAGGTGTTTAACGGTACTACAAAAATTCTTTTTATATAAAGAATATTAATTTCTGTAAAAATCATTTTAATAAAGTATGTTTGTTTTTTTATATATGGTACACTATAAATATGCAATTATATTTATAAAGGTTAGCGAAATGTCATATGTAAATTATAAGAAGAACGATTTAGTTCGTATTAGTATTGATAGTTTAAAAGTATCATTACCAAATTTAAAAAACGTAAATAAAACTCAGGCAATAGCTGAGTGGCTGATGAAAACAATTGATGATGGAATTAGTAATAATAAAATAGCCGTAGGGCATTTGCTTCCAACAAAATCAGAATTAGCATACGCATTGGGTGTTAGTTTAGGTACTATACAAAATGTTTTAAGAATGATTGAAGATAAAGATTATATTTATTCAAAACAATGTATCGGTTCAATTATAAAAGATCGTGCTGACTCTTCGGCAGAAATTAGAAAACAAACTTCAAAAAAAGATATTGCCCAAGAACGTATTAAGAATTATATAAAGTCACATGGTCTGAACATTGGTGACAAACTTCCTGTTTCAAGACGATTAAGTCATGAAATTGACATGACGTTAAATACAGTAAGAAGTGCTGTATCATCTTTGATTTCTGCAGGAATATTAGAATATGATTTGAAAAAATCTCTTATTGTTAAATCAGTTGATTTTAATGTGGACTCTGTTGCCGACGAAGAAACTTTGGTAATCAAGGTGAAGGATGATTTGAAAAAATATATTTGTGAAAATTTTAAAATTGGTGATAAGTTGTCTTCACACGAAGAATTATCAAAGTTATTTAATGTAAGTATGAAAACAATTCATAATGCTGTCAGGATTTTGGTAAAAGAAAACATGCTGCTTCCCAGACGTGGTTCTTATGGAACAACTGTTATTAATACATCAATGAATTCGGCTTTTGAGCCAAGACGTGAAATGTCTATTTTTGCTCCAGCAAAAGAAACTGCCTTTTATCATTATCAAAAAATTCAAAATAAAATTAAGAATATTATTACAGAAAATTATGATATAGGTTCAAAGCTTCCGTCAATAAATGAATTTTCAAAGGCATTGGACGTTAGTCCTAATATAATTCGAAAAGCCTTGAATAACTTAGCTCAAGATGGTATTTTAAGATTTACCAGAGGGCGATACGGCGGGACGTATGTAATTGATATGCCTGAAGTCGCAGAACAAACATTTAAGTGGCTTGCGGTTAATCCTCAGTATACTAATTTACATGTCGAATCTGAAGTTGGTGTTAATTAATAATTTATCGATATTTTTTGATTAAATCTTTTGGTAAATACATCATTAAATATCCCCAACCGAATAAATTAACATCTGTACCATTCCATTTTGCATTTTGAATTTCTGATTGTAGAATTTCATTTGGATCAGTTTTTCCGTATTGTTCTTTTAAGAAGATATAATCTTCACTACCTTCTTTTGGCGGAATAAATCTTTTTCCTCGTTTAAAATGCGCTACGTGTGAATAAGCATCTGCATAAGATACTATATTAGGCTCAATTCCCTGTTCCTGACAATATTTAACAGCTAGTTTGTCTGCAAGTTTACCTACGCCGCCAACCTTACTTTCATCCCAATTTTGCAAATATGAAACAATTACCCTCGGACCAACTATTCCATATTCAGGATAATCTTTTAATAATTCATTTTTAGAATCAAAAATGGGGGTATATAATTCTACATATCCATATTCTTTTTTTAAATCTTTTGACATAAAATGATATGCTACCTGATTTTCATAATGCTGACATTCTGATTTTAATATGTTTACAGGAATTGGTGACTTCTTCTTTTTGTCGATTAGACTGCCTGTGCGTGAAGGATTATAATCTAATATTAACGGATTTCTTTCAGCTAACGGATCTTTCATTATTATTTTACAATCTTTTTTTAAATCTATTTTTTGTTTAGATTCCAACCTTCGCATAGTAAATGGATTGAATAGACTCAGTTTGATTAATTCCCCGTTTTTTTCAAAAATATCAGGTTTTGTTATTCCGGAAAAACTAATTTTATTAGAATGATTTTGTTGAATATTATGTATATTAATGTCGGATTGAAAATTTATAATCATACTAAAATAATGTTTAAAAATATTTTTTTTTGCGTTTGTTATAGCAAATTATATATTTATGATATTTGAATAGTATATGAAAGTTAATTTGTTCGGAATAATAAAACAAAATAAAAATGTAGCAAGAAAAGTATTATCATACAGTGAAAAACAAGAAGCTGATATTCAAAAATACGGAGAAAAAAAACGAACGGTTGCACTTAACGGAATAACCGAAGCAGAAATTGACGAATTAACTCCATTTAAGAGAAAATCAAATAAAGGAAATAGTTTGTCTGATCCCGAATGGTTTGTTGATAATTATGAAAAAGACACAGGGAAAGAATTTTTACCGGGCTATTGGGATTGCTTGTCAACAGGTGCGAAAGCTGATTATGTTGTAAGACAAAGATATTATTCATTATTAGCAAATAAAATAATGAATAAGATACAAAAAGAACCGATTGAACACTCTTATCAATTCTTTGACGGAGGAGTTGTCGGACACGCCGTAGGAAATGGTACTTCTGTAACATACAGAAGTGCTCATGTTGATGCTGATGTGCATAATCATCCGATAACGGGCCCTCTTGATACCTGTAAAAACAAAGTAATTGCAGATTTGACAGAAAGTTTATGTCCTAAAATTAGAACGGCTCACGTCCCTCATTCTCCTCAGGATATTATTTCAGCTGTTAAATTTAGAAAAGATTCTTTTGTTGTGGATTCTAACGGTGGAAAGTTTGTGTTTAGACCTAAAAAAGATATAGAAAATTTAAGAGAAAGAATTGAACAATCAGAGATGCTTGATGAGTGTATGAAGCCTGTGAATAAAGAAATTAATCAATGTAGTGCAGGTAAATTTGCAGAAGCATTTTATATTAAAAATAAAGAATTAGGCTATAAAGAGCCAATTGGTAATGCACTAAAATATTACGATGAAGTCGGTCGCATTATCGGATATCCAAAATTAGGCGAATACAGACAAAAATTATATAAATCCGGAATTGTTGACGGGCTTGGTAAGTATAAAGAACTTAACTAAATGTTAATTTATGTTTTCATGCCCATTGCATAATTAGAATTTTTAAGATAGAAATAAATTAGGAAAATAAAAGGAGTGTAAAATGAAAGTATCTGCAACCTATAATCAACCAATTAGACAAACAAATTTTGGAACTGTTACGGCAACAAAAAATGCAATAACATATTTAAATAAAAATTTATCTCCAAAAAAAATACAAAAACTTGGAGAAATTATTACTGACCAAAATGGTAAAAAACCTGACATATTTCTACATATAGGCGAATTTCAAAAACTTAATTCAAACAGAATGATTCCATATTTAAGAGCAAAAGTTGGTAATGAAATTTTTCAAGAAGGTTTATTTACCTCTCCGTTAGGGGTAGTTAAAGAAGCTGCCCAATACGTAAATTCCCTAAATAAAAAAGCTCATAAATAATCGGTGTTTATATTATAATTCATGTCAGAGGAAATTATGACAGGAATTTTAAATATACAGATAAACCCAATAATTGGGAATAAAGAAGCTAATTTGCGGAAAGTGGATTATTTCATAAAGAAAAATTCTGATAAGAAATTAGACTTGGTTGTGCTGCCTGAATTTTTTTCAACAGGTATTGATCACAATTCTTTTGTAAATTTTCCCGAACCTGAAGATGGTGGTGAAACAATCAGATATATTTGTGAACTTGCAAAAAAATACAATACAAATATTATTGCAGGTTCTGTTATTGAAGGGGTAAATGGGGTAAATGGGGTAAATGGAAAATTATATAACACTTCCTTTATAATTGACAGAAATGGTGTTGTAGTTGATAAATACAGAAAAATACATTTGTATAACTATATGGGAGGAACAGAAGGGGAACGAATCACTGCAGGAAACAGGCTTGTAACCGTTGATTTAGATTTTGGAAAAGTTGGAATAGGAATTTGTTATGATATTAGATATCCGCTTCATTATAAAGAATTAGCAAAGCAAGGTGCAGAGATTATAGTTCTTCCTACAGCATGGGTAGTCCCAAATGAAATATACAATGACGACTCTGCCCTAAAAAATGCGCAAGATATGTGGCTTGCAATGAACAGAACAAGAGCCTATGACAATCTTGTATATATTGTTTCCTGCAACCAAACAGGCAAATGTAATGACAATGTATCATGTATCGGAAACTCTCTTGTTATTGCGCCAACAACCGAAATCTGCTCAAATGCAAAAAATGAACAAGGCGGATTCTATGCAGACATTGATTTGAATATTGTGAAACTGTATAAATCTATTTATCCAATTGCACAAATTGATTAACACAATGAAAACATAAAATAAATACTTGATATTTTAGTGTGCTTATGTGATAATCAACTAAGACAAGTAAATAAATAATAAATGGCAAGGTAGCTCAGTTGGTGAGAGCGCACGGCTCATACCCGTGAGGTCGAGAGTTCGAATCTCTCCCTTGCTATTATTATTTTGCTTACCTCACGAGTAATCGCCGTGCGCTGCGCACGTCTCCCTATCGTAAAAACGATACTTAATCGTTTTTACTCGGCACAGTCCGTGAGGTCTCGGGGGTAAATAGTTTGAGTCTGTTCT
>OMPX01000112.1 GCA_900313115.1 uncultured bacterium | reverse complement strand
TTTTCCGTCGCAAGAAAAAGAAAGAAATGAACATAACTAAAAATATAATCGTTCTGTTAAGCAGGTTGTTTGTACCATTTCTTTGACAGCAGGGGTAAATATATAAAACGCTACACAAAGCGGATTATGAGCAGATATTTTTCTATATATAGCAATATTATTTTTTATGTAATTTTAAACCTTATATAAAATTATTAAAAAAAATTTATTTATTTACAGAAAAATAAATATCTTTTAGCCTTTTCTTACTTATATGAGTATAAAGTTGAGTCGTCGCAACATCACTATGTCCCAATAACTCTTGCACTACACGCAAATCAGCACCATTTTCAAGCAAATGTGTCGCAAATGTATGTCTTAATGTATGAGGAGATATATCTTTATTTATAATTGCCCCCAATTTATGAACAATTCTATATATATCTTGTCTTGTCATCATACGCCCATTTTCATTAACCAATAAATAATCTGTATTTATATCTGACGAATTGACAACTATTTCCCTGTCTTTTAGATACGATAAAAGTATTTGCTTCGCATAATCACCAAAAGGTACTATTCTTTCTTTTGCGCCTTTCCCATAGCAAATAATATTTTGAGATTGCATATTTATATCACATAATTTAAGCTTACATAGTTCCGACACTCTTAAACCACAGCTATATAGCATTTCTAAAATTGTTCGTTCTAACAAACTTAAATCGGCATGCATAATCATTTCAATATCATTACTTGAAAGGACTTTTGGTAAATATTTAGGCAATTTCGCAGGTTCTATGGAAGAAATTGGATTGCTTGATAAATATTCATTAGCACAAGCCCATTTAAAAAACGATTTTAAGGCAGATATTTTTCTTGACATGGATGATGGAGCAATCCCAAGCTCTCTTAAATCCATAATATAAGAGCTGATATGCAAACGAGTAATCAGATTTATATCATCTAATTCAACAAAATCTATAAAAGAAGCAATATCCCGTCTGTATGCTTGAACGGTATTTTTAGATAAGCCTTTTTCAATATCAATATATTCTAAAAAATCAGAAAGAAGTGAATACATAAACTAATCTAAATTCCATTTGCGTTTCAATTGCATAAATACACCACGGTGTTCCATATCGGAGATAACATTGTTAACAACTTCTATTATATAATTAGACTCTTCTCCACGTCTAAATGCAATTGCATAAGAATCTCTTGAATACCTTTTTGGCAGCAAGTTTACACTTGAATCTTTCAACGAATAATTTCTGAGAATTGCATCGTCTGAAGTTATACCGAGGACATGCCCTGCTTTTAAAGCACGATATGCCTCATCGTACGTTTTGTATCCCATAACGTGTGCTGTAGGCAGCAAGAATTTTATAGTTTCTTCCGCTGTTGAGCCATAAATAACACCGACATCTTTATTACTTAAATCACCGAGTGAACGAATACTACTGCCGCTGTTCACAAGCAAAGCTTGACCCGTTATATAATATGCATTTGAAAAATCTACAAAATGCTGTCTTTTTGGGGTTACGGTCATTGTTGCAATAATCATATCAACTTTATTAAGGTTTAAAAGATACATTCTCTCTGAATCTGTAACTGACACAAATTTTACTTTTGCAGGGTCATGAAACAATTCTTTTGCGATATAGTGTGCTAAATCAACATCAAAACCTGCATTTTCACCCTTTTCATTGATAAAACCAAACGGTTTAATATCAGTTTTAACACCAACAATTATATAACCGCGTTCAATAACGGTTTTGTATAAATCACCGCCTTTTTTGGTTGCTGCATCTTTTGAATAATCATATCCCCAAAATATCATCCAACCAATCAGAGCAACTATAGCCAATAAAATTAAAACTGCCTTCTTCATATTAATATTATCTAATTAATAATACTATTTGTAAACTTTGTTATTTTTTGTAAAATACAAATCTTTTTAAAAATAATATGGTAGTGTAATATTAGGAGGATATATGAAAGCAGTTGAATATTTTTTAGATGGAAATTCCTGTTCAGAAAGTGTTGTCTCTAGAGCGATAGAGCTCGGGCTATGCGATAAAGAATTATTATCTGTTGCCACACCATTTTCAGGAGGAATTGGCTCAGGATGTCTTTGCGGGGCAGTATCAGGTTCATTGCTTGTTATCGGACATCTTTTTGGCAAAAATAACAAGTATGGAAATCCTGTTATTGCGCGGCAACTTGCAAAAGAGTTTATGGATAAATTTAAAGAACAACACAAAGTTACTTGCTGCCGTGTACTATCAAAAGGTACAGAACCTGGAACAATTGAACGAAAGCAACACTGCTCTGCTTTTGTGGAGTTCTGTTCAAACAATTTGGATTTATTGCTAAAAGAGAACGTGCATAATGGATAACTTTAAGTTTAAAAAAAGAATATTGTTTTTAGGCGTACCGGACATGGCCTATGTTGGGCTTGATATGCTGTTTTATTCAAAAGTTAATATTGTTGGTGTAATTGGGCCTAAAAAAACTCATAGCACATATAATGCCTTTAAACACTTTGTTAATGTAAGAAATCTAAACTTTATTGAATATGATAAAATTACTGATGACGAACTGTTACGTAAAATAAATGATTTAAAACCTGATTTAGGCGTTGTCTGCTCTTTTAATGATAAACTTCCGACAAAACTTATAAATTCAGTAAAAGATGGAATATTAAATATTCATCCGTCATTACTGCCATTATACAGAGGCGGGAATCCTTATTCCAGAACAATAATGAATGGCGATAAAGAAACAGGTGTTACACTTCACTTTATAGCCGAAGAATTTGATACCGGAGATATTGTTCTTCAAGAAAAATGCCCGATTGATGATTTCGAAACAATGGGAACACTTTTTAATAAAACTAATAATATTGGATGTAAAATGCTTCTTAGAGCATTATTACATTACGAACAAAATAACACTATTCCAAGGGCTAAACAACCAGATGGTGTGTATATTACTGCACCAAATATTAAAGATGATGAAAAAATACTAGATTATAATAAATCTGCTGTTGAAATCGAAAGAAAAGTAAGAGCCTTAAACCCCTATATACCCGCTTGCACTTTTTTTAATAATCAATACACACTAATACATAAAGTAAGCATAGCAAAGCTTTCAAATATTGACCAATACGAAAACGGACAAATTTGCAAAATTGAAGATGATAGATTATTTATAAAGACTGCAAATGGTTGCATTATTCCTGAAGTAATGCAATATGCAGGCTATTTTACAGGAAATTGTGAAGATTTTATTAAAATTGTTAAACCAAAAGTAGGAGATAAATTTCAAAATGGATTCACTTAATTTTATAACAGCCGGAATGCCCTTAATAACAGGAAATAAAGGCTATACAAAAGCTCTCGAAATATTAAAAAATATGGATTTAGACGGACTTGAATTGGAATTTGTTCACGGTGTCAGAATCAGTGATGCCAACAAAAAAGTTGTTGGTGAGTCAGATTTAGTAAAAACAATTCATGCCCCTTTTTATATTAATCTTAATTCTAAAGAACCTGAAAAAGTTGATGCAAGCGTTCAAAGAATTGTTGAAACGGCTCGTGTTGCAAATCAAATCAATGCCTTTAGCATAACATTTCACGCTGCATTTTATCTTGGAATGGATAAAGAAACTGTTTTTAATCAGGTAAGAAATCAAATTAAACTTATAACTGACATATTAAATTCTGAAAATATAAATGTTTGGATAAGACCTGAAACGACAGGAAAAGCTACTCAATGGGGAGATTTAAAAGAAATTATTAATTTATCAAAAGAATTTGAACATGTTTTACCTTGTGTAGATTTTTCACACTTGCACGCAAGATATAATGGTATTTCAAATACATACGACGAATTTGCCAAAATTTTTGAAACTATTGATAAAGAACTTTCTGAAAAGAAACCTCTTGAAAATTTTCATGCACATATAGCTGGAATTGCTTATGGTGAAAAAGGTGAAAAACATCATTTAAATTTAGAAGAATCTGATTTTAATTACAAAGACTTATTAAAAGCTTTTAAAGATTTTAATGTTAAAGGGGCTATTGTATGCGAAAGTCCAAATATAGAAACTGATTGTAAGCTGATGAAGGACTACTATCTATCGCTATAATAAAATTATAGAGCCATCTTTCGATGGCTCTTATTTGTTTATTTAATGTTCGCATTATTTGTTATATTTCACGTTTTCATGATTAGTGAAGTTTTGTCTGTGAATTTGACTTGGATCAAGATATTTTTCTATATCCGGAGTATCGATTTCAAATACGTGAGCTCTTGAAGGTCCTAACTGAAGTCTTACTTCTCCGTCTTTAACTTGGAATTTACTTGGTTGTCCATAGTTATCAACAAGATTATTTAACTCTTGAGTTGATTTCAATGTAGGAACTTTAATGATTGCAGATGAATCTCTGTTTTTATTCATATTTGCAACTACTAACAAAGTCTTTCCGTTCAAGTGTCTTGCGTAAGCCCAGACTTGATCATCTTTATCTTTCGATTTATTCAACTCAATGTAATCACCTTTAGTAATAACATCTTGATATTTGCTATTTTCACGATTTTTAAAAGCAGATGTCATTACTTTTCCGATTTCAGGATTATCTCCTCCAGGTTTTCTTGATAAGTTGAAGATATCCATTTTATAAGGGTGTACTTCTAATTCAGTATTATCCGTAGCTGATTCGGAAGGTTTTACATATTGATGAGCATATCCATAATGATAATAATCGCCTGATTGGAAACCATCCAACACATAAGGGTTACACATAGGGATAGTCGACTGAACAACCGATACTAAGTTGCAAAAATCAGCCCCGCCATGATTCATCAATGATTCATCATCGTGTGTCATAAATGAACCGATAAGAGTTTTACCTGCAGGCAATCTGTCAGACATATCAAGCATATCGGTTATATACTTAGATGCTTCTTTTGCGTTCTTTAACTCATGGAATATATGGTGCTGACCGTATATTGCATCAAAACCTGCTCTTAAAGAATCTTCAGGTCTGTCATAAGGCATATTTGCCTGAGGAGACGCAGTTTCATAAGTATAAGATTCACCCAACATCGCAAATTCAGGATCTTTTTGTCTTGCATGGTTAATCAAGATATCCCAAAATTCAGTAGGTTTCGCTCTTGCAACGTCTGAACGGATACCATCAATACCTAAATCAATGCAGGAATCAACGTATTTAATGTGCATATCTAATAAATCTTTATTCAACTCACGTTTTGATTTATCTTTCCAAGGATTGAACATTCTGATATCTAACCATCCTTCAGGAGTTTCAGGGTTACCGTTTTTGTCAATTGCCATTAACTCAGGATGAGCATTAAACATATCAACTGATGCACAACTTGGTAAGTCTAACATAACTTTAATATCACGTTTATGACATTCATTAATAAACGCTTTCATTTGTTCCTGTGGAGAACGCGGGTCATTCGGATCAACAAGAACCGGATCAATTGCAAGTTGACCGTCATCTTCGATATATTTTAACGGAGCATACAATGAACCTGCTGTCCCCATTGCTTTATTTTTTCCGGGTGGATGAATAGGAAGAATATGGAATGTATTAAATCCTTCTGCTTTTACTTCATCTAATCTTTTAATGGCACTCAAGAAAGTACCCGGTTTTTCACCCTTATTTAATTCAATAAGTTCATTACCGTTTTTATCTTCAGCCGTAAAAATTCTAGGTACAATAGCTAGTATTACAGCTTTATTTTCTCTAAACATTGTTCTTAAATTGTTTTTATAACCTGCAGGTTTTGAACCGACTCCATTAATGGCTTCAGGTTTATTAACTGAAGGTTTATTTATCTGAGCTTGGTTATCTAAATATTTGTTTATAAGATCAGAACCTGTATTTGACTGTTGAGCAGGTTTTTGAGGCTGAGTATCTTTTTTATCATTTAAAGAACCAAGCTTTATATCTATTAAATTTTTAGATCTTATATTACCAATATCAGTCATTTATACCACCTATGCTTTAATGTCCGGATCTTTTTTACCGAAGAAGAATTGAGCCAACACAGTCACTGCTGTAGTAATTCCAAGTATTGGAGCAAAAGTCTTCATCCATTTTTTCGAATTATATGCTTGTTTAATTGTATCATGAAATAGTTCAGAAGTTGCTTTTCCAAGTAAATCAAATCTTTTTGCTGCTCTTTGATCAGCAATTGAAACACCGCCGTTAACAATTGCTTTTTCTTGACCAGGGTTTAAAATACCTCTTGTTATTGAGCCTAAACTATTATAAACCTGATTCATATGTTCTTGCAATTTTTGTCCCAAAGGTCTTCTTTCAACACCTTCAAACACTCGTCTTGGGAACAATTGAGAATCTTTTTCAGATTTTATTGAATCTAAGATTTTAATAGTATCCGTTGTAGACGATGCCCAACCTTGATTCCAAGGGCTATTTTTGCCATTTGGTCTATAAACCGTACGCATTAACTGTTCAAAAAATTCAGGATTATTATGCAAGCCCATTTTTGTATAGAAACTCTTTGTATGAGCAGATAACAATAATTCTTTACCCCTTGAGATAAGTTCTTTGTTTAACTTAGCATCTTGAGTCAAACCGAATTTTGCAGCTATTTCAGGAGTAATTCTACCGCCATTGGCAGCAACTTCTTGTTCATAATTATGTGCTCTGTGGAAAAACTCTGCACTTTGAATAATTCTCATATATGAACTGTGAACACCATCAACTCTAGAATGTAATCTTTCAATCTTTGAACTCATCAATGAACCGGTATTTACACCTAAATTTTGGCTTTCTGTAGAAAGAATTTTCTTCTTCATCTCAGACATTCCTAACGCGCCAAGTTCATTGCCTGCTTCTGTACAATTTCTTGTTATGCCTGATTCTATTTTATTCATCATTCTGCCTGAGCCGCCTTGATTTGGAGCATCAATCTTTTCATCAAGTTCTGCCATTTTCTTAGCCATATTAGTTATAAAATCTTTATAACTTTGTTCATCTGAACAAACCTGAGCTAATTTTCTGGAGAATAATTCTTTTGAATATTCAGAATCTTTTGCTGCCATTGACAAATCGGCATCTGATATTTTCAATTCTTTTACTAAAAGATTTGAAACATCATTCCAATTATTTGCAACAATTGTTTCACTTGCTTTTTCAACTTTAAAATGAGATGTTGCTGAAAGCACTTCATCAATTGCACTAAATCTATGCATTTTTCTTGATGCTTCTGCAATTGTTTGAGCTGCTTTATCAGTAATCACATAACCTCTGTTAGTACGTGTATCTTGTGTTATTACTTCACCAACATCTGATAATAATTTAGCATATTTTGGTCCTTTTGGAGCATTTGCTTTATATAATGCATTAACTGATTGACGTACATAATTTTCTCTGCCATTTCCAATTGCCAGATTACCTTCATAGAATTGTCTTGCAATAGCTTCGGAATCAGCCTGTAATTTTGCATCTATTGCAGATTTTAATCCACGATTTTTACCTTCAAGTTCTGACATACCCGGAATAAAATCTTCTGATGGATTAGAATTATTTACCTTCATTACAATAGATTTAATGTTATGAGCTAATCTGTCAACAGGAGTCATGTGTTCTGTTTCAGGTGTAACTCTGAAGAAATCTATTTTATCAACTTCAATTGATTTGAAGTTAGTTGAAACTCTTGAATTTTTAAATGCAGGATCAGAATCAACAACATCAAATCCAACGGCTGTTAACATATCTTTCACTGCACCTCTGACAATACCTTCAGAAACAGCAGTCCTAATTTTGTCAGGTGTGACTTTTGATGCTAAATTAGCATCTTTTGCACTTATAATTGAGTGAATAGAGTCAGCCATAGCATCAGCTGTTTTTGAACCTGCAAAATATCTTTCGCCACCGATAATATTAGAAATATCCGCTCTTGCGGCATCTTTAAGTTCAGCATCAAAACCTGAAGCTAATGTGTCAGACAATTGAGCTACTTGTGCCGTAGTAACTGCCTTTCCTTTCATTGATTCTAACATTGTTTCAACAGGTGTTTGAACAGGTTTACCACCTTTTGATTTTATTTTTAGAACTTCAGATTCATAATTATCTTTTTCAACTTTGTTTAAATTTCCATTCAAATAATCATCTAATTTATCTATTTGAGAATTAACTTTTTTATTAGAATATTTTTCTGCTTGCGGAGTAATATATTTTTCTGCTTTGTTACAAGCTAATGCTGTCATCAGAGGAGTTGCAATACCTGCAGTAAGCATCCATAACGTATTATTTTGAACAGAGACTTTTCTCATGTGTTCTTTTACAGCTTCTTTTCTGTTTGGAATATCACGTCTGATACCCGCTCTATCACCGATAACATCAAGATCATGGCTTTTTTTGTCGCCTTTATATAAGTCAAACGGGATATAATTAGGATCTTGTGTTACAAACTTTTTACGACCTTGTTCATCAACATATTGTTGTCTGAAATTGAAACCGTGGATTATTCTTGCAGGAATTTCCAATGCTAATTTTGGCCATAAAGCCATTGATGCTAAAAATGCTCCAAATCCGACAAATTCCATTGCTTTTGTTTTAGGAGTAGCTTTCTTTGTCATCAAATAAGCAGCAATTGCAATACCACTGAGCTTTAATCCTAAATCATTTAATTTACCTAACTGGTGATCATTTGCCTTACCTCTTACACCATCAGTTAAAGCTTTTGTTGTATATACAGTATCTCTGACTAATTCTTTTGGAGCATGAATCAAGTCATTATTAACTAAGTATCCTTTACAATCTAATGGTTTAATAAGTTTGTCTGACCCTTTATCAACTGATTGCATTGTTGCACTAACTGACGGGAAATAAGAACGTTCACTCTTTCCTCTTTGATTTTGAGTTTGAGTGGTATTAACATTGTTAAAATAATTGTGAATTAAATTTTTTCCCATAGTTTATTGCACCGTAATCTTATCTTTTTTGTCGAATACATTTCTGTGTTTTTGTCCTGCCGCTGTTTTTGCGCCATAGATAGTATTTGCCGCACCAAGTATGGAAGATGCCGCAGCTATACCGAGCATAATCTTACCTGCATGTTTTGTAAAACCTTTTTCGCCAACAGGACCTTTATATAACTCTTTTGCAGAATCAACCAAGCTTCTGCCAAAACTCATTGATATACGACCAATATTCTTTGCAGTATTTACTGCACGACCTGCTATATTTTGAACAAAATTTGCATCAGGAGCTTTTGCAAATTTATGCCAGCTTGATTTGGATGCAGCTTTAAAGAAGTGATTCCAAGGTGTTTGAACCGCTAACATAACACCAACTGCTGCCCATAAATATGATGAAATACTTTTTGCTGTATTAGAACGAGAAATAACATCTTTAATTAATGGTTTAACTTCTGTATCTGACGCAGGAAGATTTTCTCCTAAACCATTTTTCTTAGCTATTTCATCAAATAAATAGTTATGCGGTTTTCCTACTTTATCCCCATACATCATGTCATATCTTGGGAAATCGTGGCTTTCCATAACTTTATGTTGTTCATATTCATGTATCGGATGTTTTAAATTTAATTTTGGATCTGAATACACGTGTTTTTCATAGGCCATTTCTGTGTCAATACCCGTAGCAAGTTTTACAGGTTTTGAAATTAAGCCTTTGGACAAGCTCTTGGCAAGACCATAAAATACAACACCTAGAGCCATTTTATTACCAATTGATTTAGCGGCTTTTACAGCTGCCTGATCAACAAAGAATTTACTAACACCGTTAAATACTGCCATTAATGTGGCACTACCAACTAAATAAGGGACTGTTCCCATTGACAGGAATTCATAAAAGTTAGACTTTTTACTGCCTTTAAGACCTTTAACCGGATATTCGATGAAAGCACTGGTAGTTTTTTGATAACCGGACATTAACTTGTTTTTCAACGTATTTGGCTTTAAATAAGTCTCTTCTTTTAAATCAGCATTAGTAACCTGTCCAGGTGTATTTGCCTGAAAGTTATTCGAATGCTGAGAAACACCATTTACCATATTTACTTAACTCCGAACTGCCATTACGTCTAACTTAACTCGAATAAAATATAAAATATATTTATTCCTAATCTTACTTATATAAAGAATGTAAAATTTTGATTTTTGCTATTGTTTTAAACAAAAGTTTACATTTATTTACACATATACAAATCCAACTATAAATGTATTTCCAGACAATTTTATCATAAAAAAAATGAATTTAATACATGATAAAAATATTATTGTAAATTTTCATGTAAATTTTTATTCAGTAACAATATTGTGCTAAAATTATAAATATGAGAGAGGATATTTATACAAAAAAAGAACGTCAGGTTAAGACTTGCAATAAGAGGATGGGACATATTCAAATATTCATGGCTTTATTTGGATTATCACTCATTGTATATTTATTTTTTATTCAGGTTGTTGACTTAAAGCACTATAGAGCAAAGGCAAAACGTCAATATCGACACAGTAATATTGTTATGCGAGGAGACATATTCGACAGAAACGGTATAAAACTCGCAACTGACACTGTGTATTATGACGTGTATGCCAGGCCTCAGGACTTTAATGATAAAATTCACACAAAAGAAGAATTAGCTACTCTGCTTGCACCACATTTGAATATGCAGCCTGCAGTTATTTTGAGAAAATTACAACAACAGAGTTCTAATGTAATCCTGCTTAAAAAAGGAATTTCAAGAGAACAACACGATGCGATTGCAAAGTTAAATCTAATTGAAATACCAATGGATAAAAAAACAACTCGTGTTTATCCTCAGGAATGTTTAGCTTCACATGTTCTTGGCTACTATAATGGAGATGCAGGTTCAGATGGCGAAGGTATTTCTGCGGGAGTTGAATATACAGCAAAAGATATTCTTGAGCATACACCACCACAAAAATCGGTTGAAAAAACACCGACAGGAAATGTAATCTATAATTTTTCAACAGACCCTCTTGCTGTAGTTGAACCTCCAAAAGGCGAAGATGTGTATCTTACTATTGATACTGCAATTCAACATATATGCGAAAGAGAATTATACAGAGCAATCGGAAAACACAAAGCAAAACGTGGTGCAGTTATTGTTATGAACCCGAGAAACGGCGAAATATTAGCTTATGCAGTGTATCCGTTTTATAATCCAAACAATTATAAGTCTGCATCAATGATACAGATGAAGAATTGGACACTTACCGATATTTTTCCACCGGGATCAACTTTTAAAATTATAACAATATCTTCAGCTTTAATTTTAGGTAAAATAGATAAAAATGCTGTTATATATGACCCCGGTAAAATGAAAATCGACAGATGGGTTATTGAAAACCACGACTATAAGCGTAAAGGTGCTCCGGGAAATATTTCACTGGTAAAACTGTTTGAACATTCAAGTAACTGTGCATCTGTAAAAATTGCAATGATGATGTCAGCAAATGAGTTTTATCATGTTTTGAAAAAATTCGGATTTGGTTCAAAAACAGGTATTGATCTACCGGGAGAATCAGTTGGTTTGTTAAACAGACCTTCAACATGGAACAAATCTGATAAAGCAACAATGAGTTACGGTTACGGAGCATCTGTTACTGCAATTCAAATGGTTTCAGCCGTTTCAGCAATTGCAAATGATGGTGTGCGTGTAACTCCACACGTTATAAAATACAAACAAGAAGACTACGACAAAAAAATTCATCATATCAGAGTAATGGAGCCTGAACAAGCCAGAACAATTACTGATTTATTAAGACAAAGTGTTGAGCAAGGTCATTATCCTATTAAAATGAATGACTACTATATTGCAGCAAAAACAGGTACTTCTAAAAAACCTAGAGAAGATGGTATCGGATATACGGGTAACTACTACACCTCAACCATTGGTTTCTTGCCTGCAACAAATCCGCAAGTCTTAATATACGTTGTTGTTGACTCTGCACAAGGTGGAGAAGTTTGGGGAAGCACGGTTGCAGCGCCTATTTTCCAAACAATTGCAACGCAAATCGCAAGTATTCTTAATTTAATACCTGATAAACATACTTAGAGGTATAATAAAAAATGTCTAATCACTTTGAGGAGGATAATATGAAACTTAGTGAATTAATTAAGGAAGTTAACGTAAAAGAAAAATATAATTACAATGATGTTGATATTACAGGAATATCATACAATTCAAAGACGACAAAAAAAGGCGATATTTTTGTATGTTTAAGAGGAGAGCACGTAGATGGGCACAACTTTGCAGAAAGTGCGGTTCAAGCAGGAGCTGTCGCAATCATGTGCGAAACTCATCTTGAACTCAATGTTCCTCAAATAATTGTAGCCTCAACAGAACAATCAATAGCACCATTAGCTGATATGTTTTATCATTCACCGTCGAAAGATATCAATCTTATTGGTGTAACGGGTACTAACGGTAAAACAACCGTCACACACTTAATTCAGCGTATAATTGAAGCTAATAAACAAAAATGTGCACTAATCGGAACTTTAGGATATAAATTGACATCTGACGGGGAATATAAAGAAGCAAAACACACAACCCCGCAAGCTCCCGAACTGCAACATACACTGACAGTCATAAAAGATGAGGCAAAAATCAATTATGTATCAATGGAAGTAAGTTCCCACGCACTTGTTCAAAATCGTGTAGGCGGTTGTCAGTATAATTGCGGTGTGTTCACTAATCTTACACAAGATCATTTGGACTATCACGTAACCATGGACAGATACTTTGATGCAAAAGCACTTCTATTCAAGCGTTTAAACGAAAATGATATCGCTGTAATAAATAAAGATGATAAATGGGCTGATAAATTCATTTCTGTTTTAAAAAAGGGTGTAAAACTTTATACATACGGTATAAAAACTGACGCAGATATCAAAGCTGAAAACATTAAATTTTCGCCTAAGGGTGCAAGCTTTGATTGCATAACACCAAACGGCAAATACAGCATAAGTCTTTCAATGAACGGAATGTTCAGTGTTTATAATGTTCTTGCAGCATTAACCGTTGCTTATGCTTATGGTTTTGATATAGCAACATCAATAAAAGCATTAGAACCATTAAAAGGTGTTGCGGGAAGATTTGAAATTGTGGTACATCATCCGCTTGTTATCGTTGATTATGCGCATACTCCTGACGGGCTTGAAAATGTTTTGAAAGCCGCAAGAGAAATTACACCTAAAGATGCAAAACTTATATGTGTGTTTGGTTGCGGCGGAGACAGAGATGCAACAAAACGACCTAAAATGGGTGCAATTGCTGAAGAATTGGCAGATAAAGTTATTGTTACAAGTGATAACCCACGAAGTGAAGATCCTCAACAAATTATTACCGACATACTAGCAGGATTTAAGTCTGTTAATGAAGTTATTGTTGAAGCTGACAGAGGAAAAGCTATTGAATATATTAAAGAAATTACTTCTGATAATGACGTAGTTGTTATTGCCGGTAAAGGTCACGAAGACTATCAAATACTAAATGACAGAACAATTCATTTTGATGACAGAGAAGAAGCAAGAAAAGTTTTTAATGTTGTTTCAGTATAGGATGAAAAAATGAAAACTAAATTAGTAATAGAACAACATATCCATGGGGTGTTTGGCATAGATTTCAATAAATGTAAAGTTGATGATGTGATTTTTGTTGCAAAAAACTTGCTTCAACTCGGTATTGGAGGTTTCTTCCCTACATTAGTTACTGACAGTACAGCTAATATTAAGCGTCAAATTGAAATAATAAAAGATGCTGCAAGCAAATTAACTTTTGATTGTGCAAAAATTCTTGGTATTCATTTAGAAGGCAACTTTATAAATCCTGAAAAAAAAGGTATTCATAATGAGAAACATTTTAAAAAGTTAACAATAAAAAATTATCAAAAAATTGAAGATGATTTTATAAAAATAGTAACTTTAGCACCTGAACTTGATGTTGATTTAATTGATTATCTCAAAGAAAAAAATGTAAAAGTTCAGGCAGGACACTGCGTTGGCTTTGATTTATCAAAATGTGACGGAGCGACACATTTATTTAATGCAATGAAAGGGATAGACCACAGAGATGGTTCTACAGCTCTTTCCGCACTATTGAATGACAACATATACACCGAGGTTATTGCTGATGGAGTTCACTTGTCTGATGATATTTTAAATTTGATTTTTAAGACAAAGCCCATAGATAAAATAATTCTTATTAGTGACGCTTTACCTATCACATACAGCGATTTAAAAGAAACAGTATTTGCTGATGAAAAAATATACTATGACGGTAAAAAAGCAACTTCAAAAGAAGGAACTATTGCCGGAAGCACAACACTTGTTCCGGAAATAATTAAAATACTAAATAATAAAGGTATGTTTAACGATCAATTTATTGATAATGTCTATAACTATCATAACATTGGATATTTAGGCGAAGTAGAATGGGATAACGACTTCAATATTATTTCAATAACCACACCATTCAAATTGTAACCCTAATAAAACACAGTATAAATTTTGCGTTATTTTTTCAAAACTTTTTTTATAAATTTATACAATTCTGGATCTTTGTCCATCAATTCATATATTGTATGTCCCAACGGATTATCTCTTAATAATAATTTATGAGGTTTGTAATGAGAAGCAAAAGCGTCACAACCTTGCGCAAAATATTCATGAGAATTTGCATCTGCATAATAATCCATTATCCTGCCTTCTTTTTGTGCTTTTGCATACAAATTATCAATAATGTCACAATTTTCATCACTAAGCATATCGTGAATAGAGTGACCTGTTTCGTGAGCAACCTGATTTTGATGGTTTTTATCAGCGACTCTGTTTGCACTCATTATGCTGTATTCCGGAATATTTAACCCGTCATAAGAATCAAAAAATGGTCCTGCATTTAGCATTGCGTGCGGCATAATATATCGCTGTCCTATGTAATCAGGTATATGCCTTGTGATTGTATCATCACTTCTGATTATTAAATATTTTCTGCCACGAGATAATTTTTTTAAATAATTAGTGAACGGCATTGTGTTTTCCTGTAATGAATTTATCTTTCTTTGAGATAAATTATCGTCAGATACATAAAACTTTTTAAAATGGTATTTAAAATCTTTTGTTCTATTTGGACCAAATGATGCATATTTAAGTTCTCTGTCAACCTGTCCGTAATAGTTTCCTTTAATTTTATCAGATAAAATTCTTCCAAGCGGTGCAAAAATAGAATCCTCTTTTGAGACAGTTGACATAATTTCTGTAACTTCATCAGGCTTATCTTTTAGGTAGAGCGCGCAAGATTGGATGGCAAATTCACGTTTTCGAATATCAGGTTCATTTATATTTAGTGCAATTTGTTTAATTATTTCAAAATTCTCATCACTTCTGAATTTACCTGCACCTAAAATTGCCCTTCTTTTTATATTATTTGGGGTATCTTCATTTTTTAACAAACCGCTAACAAGTTCATTTACTCTGGAATCTTTTCTATCAGATTTAATCATGACTTGATCAAGAAAATATTCATAATCTTCATTTTTGCTAAGTTTATCTAAACAATAGTCAACTGTTTGTTCATCATTTAGCGCCTTAATATTATCTTTTAAATCTTGATGTTTTGTATTTTCATAAAGGTAGTTTAATGTGTCGGTTATTTTGTCAGACAATTCAGGCTGACTCTCTTTATAAGTGCCTAATAATTCAGTAATAAAACTTTTAACTTTTAGCCCAACATTATTTTTTTCACTCGCATCAAGATACACCTCTTTTAACGTATCAATATTTTTTTCAGTTAATTTTGAATTGAACAGATTATCATCAAGCCCGCTTTCTCTCTGAAGCGCTGTAACATTCATCAACCTTAACACATCATCAAATTCTTCTAATTTAACATCTTTATCTAATGCAGATGCATACGCAATTTGAGCATAATTTCTTGCAAGTGTAAGTTCCGGTTGCTTTAATTCTTCGAATAACATTTCCCTTTCTTTATCCAAAATATTACGTTTTACATCTACTGACATTGACTGTTTATATTGTTCAGAAAGAGCCTCAAGTTCATTTGTCATTTTATCTTGTCTATTTTCAACAACAGGTCTTTCCCCTTTTTTAAATCTGTCAAGCAGCTCCTTGGGGGAAATAGATATTGGTTGAATTTGAGTTGGTGAGGAAATTGACATAATCATCCTTTATAAAACTACACAAAATTTATTTTCTTAATATTAAAAAAAACTCCTAAAAAAATAATTTGCTATATTATATCAACAATGAAATAGATATATATTAATCACAAGTATTAATTGTTATCACTATGTGTTAAGTATTTAAATTCGCACAAACATTTATAAAAATTATATTTATTATCTGTAATAATTGACATATATAATAAGTTTAAGAATAATATTTGTGATACACTTTGTGTATGGATTATTAATTGGAGGTTTATAATGCAAATTCCTGCTGTAACAAATCAAGAACGCAATACAAATTTTGGACATATATATGTTCCTCAAAACATAAAATTTAATGAAGCACAAGAAAAAATTTCAAAAATGATTCAAAATACAATGAGAAAGCCAATTGAAAAGTTCAATGGTAAAACTGCAGAAGGCTTTTATAAAGAAAATAAAGGAATTGATTTTAATATTTCTCCGCATAATGACGATTCTGTTTATTTGACAGCATATAAAGGTTTAAGAGAGATGGGGGTAGGAAAAGAACGAGGAGTTACTTATTCCGAGCATATAAATATTGGTGAATATGATTCACAATCTACATTTAATATCAATGATATTGAGGCTGGAATCAAAGATAAAAAGCGCACTGACAGGGCTGCGACTTTTGCATTTGCACTTATTCCTGCTTTTGCAGTAACAACGATATTTTTGTCTGCAATAAATAAAGCACCAAATAAAGTTCAAGAAGCAGTTAAACCTTTAACTGAAAAAGCCGATACGTTTGCTGCTAAAGTAAAACCTATTATAGAAGACACAGTAAAAGTAATAAAACCGATTAAGAAATAGTTATGAGAAGTGATTCAATAAAAAAAGGAATATCAAGAGCACCGCACAGAAGTTTACTCTATGCAACAGGCGTTAGCCCAAAAGTCATAGACAGACCATTTATAGGTATAGCAAGTTCATTTACGGATATTGTCCCTGGGCACATTGGAATGCGTGATTTAGAACGCCAAATAGAAAAAGGGATTCATTCTGCAGGCGGGCAAGCTTTTATATTTGGAGTACCCGTTGTTTGTGACGGCATAGCAATGGGACACAACGGAATGAGATACTCATTACCATCAAGAGAACTTATTGCTGATTGCGTTGAAACAATGGCAAATGCTCATCAACTTGATGGTCTTGTACTTCTCACTAATTGCGATAAAGTCACTCCTGCAATGCTTATTGCGGCAGCAAGATTAAATATACCTTCTATAATTGTAACAGCAGGTCCTATGCTTGACGGCGAGTGTAAATGCAATAAGCTTACAATGATAAAAGGCACGTTTGAAGGGATAGGAAGGTATCGTTCAGGCGAAATAACAGAAGAAGAATTATCAGAACTTGAACTAAGTTCTTGCCCGACTGCAGGCTCTTGTCAGGGAATGTACACTGCAAACACAATGGCTTCATTAACAGAGGTTATTGGTATGAGTTTACCAAGATGTGCTACCGCATCTGCTGTATCTTCAGAAAAAAGAAGAATTGCTTTCGAAAGCGGAATGAGAGCAGTTGAGCTTGTAAAAGAAGGAATAACACCTTTAAACATTATAACGAGAGATAGTTTACGCAACGCTATTATTGCGGACTATGCACTCGGTGGCTCGACAAACTCTGTTCTTCACCTGCTTGCAATTGCAAATACTGCAGGAATTGATTTAACCCTCAACGATTTTGAAGAACTTTCATCAAAGATAAAACAAACTGTTAAACTTGATCCGTCTGCTAACCCTACAATGACAGATTTTCATAATGCAGGCGGAATTCAGGCATTATTAAAAACCCTATACGGAAACATACCTGAATTTAAAGACACAATAAGCATTTCAGGTAAAAAAGTTTCCGAACTTGTACAAAATGTTTGGCTCGACAATAGTTTAATACACACAGTTGATAAGCCTGTAACAACTCAACCGGGACTTGGAATATTACACGGTAACATTGCACCTGATGGAGCAGTGATTAAAATCTCAGGTGTTGATGAAAGCTGCTACTACTTTAAAGGAAGAGCACGCGTTTTCGATTGTGAAGAAGACTCTATGAAAGCGCTTGAAAATGACGAAATAAAAGAGGGCGATGTTATTGTTATACGTTACGAAGGTCCTGCAGGTTCTCCCGGAATGAGAGAAATGCTAGCCCCAACATCACTTCTTGTAGGTAAAGGTTTAGGAACAAAAGCTGCGCTAATTACTGATGGCAGATTCTCAGGAGGAACAAGAGGTATTTGTGTTGGTCATATCTGTCCTGAAGGGGTAAATGGCGGCACAATTGCGTTATTAAAAGATGGGGATACAATAGAAATCGATATTCCAAACAGAAAACTAAATGTTTTATTATCAGATGAAGAGCTTGAAAACAGACGTAAAAACTTTAAACCAAAACAACCTTCCATAAACAGCGGTTATTTGGCAAAATATTCCAAATTAGTCAAAGATGCATCACACGGCGCTATTATTTAAGACTCATATAATATTTCCGTTTATTATCATCAAGCCTTTCGATAGCATATCTAAGCATTACCCTTGGCATTTTTGAGGCAAATTTATCCAAAAAACTGTATAATTCTTCAATATCTTTCTTCCCCAACTCTCTAAGCATCCAACCAACAGCTTTATGTATTAAATGATGCTCATGGTTTAAAAAGAACTCGGATAATTTTATTGTTGGCTCATAAAAACCGTTTTTTATAAGATACTGAGTTGAAACAATTGAAATTCTTTGTTTCCATAAATGATTTGTATTTGCCAACTCATACAATAATGACAATTTATCCTTGTTATTAAAGACAAAATCGCCGACAATATATGGTGCAGATTGGTCAACCAAGTCCCAATTATTAATATAATCTGCATTTTCTATGTATTTGTTTACTATAAATTCTCGTTTATATTTGTCTGATTTATATTTTAAAATCAGGATAAAAAGTGAAACTAAGCGCACTTCGTGATATTCATTATGCAAAAGAGTAAACACATCGTCATATTCAACCTCTGCATATTTCTTAGATAACTTTCTCAAAACGGGTGTTCTGACTCCAATAAGCTTATCTTCTTCGCCATAACCACCTTCTGTAACCTGAAGAATAGGAGAAACCCATTTTGCAAAATCAGGCTCAGCATAAGCTTTTATCTCAGAAATTATTTCATTTACCGCCATTATTTACTCTTTCCCACTAAATTTTTAGCAATATCTAATGCTTTATTATAAACTTGTTTTTTATAAAAATCATCTTTTTTAACATAATCTGAGACAATTTTTCTCGCATAAGAACCAATTGCTATACCATTGTAATTTATATCACACATATTAGCCAACTGAGCCGTTTTTGAATTTGTACCGCCTGATATAAGTAAATAGCATTTTAAATCAGCATCTTGAATAATTTCTGCCATGGCAACAGCCTGCAAGGTTGTTTTAAATGTATCATCACTTCCGCTCATTGGGATACCGTCAGCTTGAATAACAGTTGTGTAAGGTTTCCTTTTTTGAAGCATTTTCCTCAAACGTGCAAGAACCTGTTTATTGCCCAAATTTAATCTGTCTATACAAATAGATAGAACACCATCATAACAATTATTTATTATTTCCCATTTATCCCAAATATCTGCATCAAGCTCAGAAGTTGCATGTAGCTCAATACAATCAATTCCGATACTAACAAGCTCAGGTATGACAGTTTTTAAATCTATATCTGTTTCATACATCGAAATAGCACCTTGAGGACATTTTTTTTCACACAAAGCACAACCAATACAACGCTCTTTGTTAACAATCCCGTGAGAAATCGCATTATTTATACATATATTTTCACATATCGAACAGTTTTCGCAAAATTCTGTATTTAATTCAATATTTTCCCCGACTCCTGCTTTTAGTATATGAGGATCACCTTTCATTCCGACACTGACACAAATATATCTGTCAGTCTTATTTTTTGAATTAGCTATTCCCTTTTTTGCAGCATATAGGATTTCAGGCTTTGCACATAAATCAAATAGCTGAGCACCTGCATCAGAATAAAGGGTTACAAGTTTTTCAACATCTTCCGCACATTCATTACCTGCTCCGCAAACCAACTTAAATATCTTCTTATTTGTATCTAATAAATCTTTAAGCATTTTATTACCTTATTACTATTATATGATAAATAT
>OMPX01000156.1 GCA_900313115.1 uncultured bacterium | reverse complement strand
TCTTTTGCTTCGTATATTTCAGTATATTTACTCTTGATAAAATGAATGTTAAAAGAAAACAATATTGCATAACCATAGGCATTCTTTTGTTTTTCGGATTAGCGTTTAGAAGTTTTGACCAGGGGTTAAATGATACAAGAGAAGTTTATAAAGGAATGTTTGAAATAGTAACAAGTAGCAACTGGTCATCATTGAAAGGTAGCATAATTGCAGAATATACATCTCCACTTTTTATAGGTATTATGAAAGCCATTAGTTTTCTTGGTTTTAATAGTTTTAGAATCTATATAATTGTAATGTCTGCTATTTTTGTTTTTGCTTTTGAAAGATTGCTTTTGAATCATTGCCACAATAAAATGATAGCTCATTTAATGTTTGTTGCTTTTATTTATCCATTTGGATTTTATTTAATAAGACAATGTTTTTCAATGAGTTTGATGGCATTTGCAATAAATTCGTTTTTGAGTAATTTTAACAAAAAGAACTGGTGGAAAAAATATAGCGGATTTATATTTTGGAGTGTATTATCCGTTTTTATCCACTCAATAGCAATTGTTCCAATAGGTGTCGTTATAGTATTTTTTATGATTTTTAGATATTTTAAAATAGATAAGCGAATAGTTTATATTTTTATGATTGGAATAACACTTGCATTGATTTTGATGCCTAAAAGTTTTTTGTTCTTGCTTGACTATTTACCGGCAGGATCTAAATACAGTAATTTATATGCACTTAATTTATATGCTACAGAAGGAAATGTATGGATAGCTCCTTTGTTAGTAAATACATTAATAGCCGCTTACCTTATTTTTCGATATAGTAAAAGTTCAACAGTGATAAACGATGTTTTAGTTGCGTGTTCGCTTGCGGTAGTTTTATTTGTTGCGTCAACAGCCATTGTCGAGGATATGGTAAGAATTTCTTATTATTTTTGCATACCTCAATTACTGATAACGAGCAATAGTTTTGTAAAACAAAGCACTTTAGAGAAAAAAAGAATCAAAAAGCAGAATTATTTCTATCTTGGCATTACGGCATTGGCAATTATGTATTCAGTTGTGATTGCATTGCCTAATAATCACATTATTTTTTGAGGTGACAAAATGAATGATAAAATAAATAAGATTTCTGTCGTCATGACATCATACAATGGCGAAAAATATATAAGGGAGCAATTGGATTCAATAATAACAAACATTACAGAAAATGATGAATTGATTATTGGGGATGATGGCTCTACTGATAACACTATCTCTATTATTGATGAGTATTTAGATAAGTTTCCACACATAAAGCTTGTTAAGAGTCAAAAACTAGGAACAACAAATAATCTTGAAAGACTAATTAGTATGACAAATGGGGATATTATTTTTATAGCTGATCAAGATGATGTTTGGGATAGCCAAAAGGTTAGCAAAATTTGCAATGCTTTTCAGGATAATCCAGAGATTGATTTGGTTTTTCATAATTCAAAGGTGTCTGGCGCAGATATTAACGATATTCTGCATATTTCTTTGTTTGATTATTTATCTGTTTCAAATAAATTCTTTGATAATCTCTTGTATTTTCATTTTTGGGGATGTATGTTTGCGTTCCGAAAAAGAGCAAAAGAATACCTCATCCCTTTTAGATTTGGGTTCGATAGTTGGATAATGTTTTGTGTGTCTTTTTTTAAAAATTGTTATCTTGAAAAAGATATTTTAATGACGTATAGAAGACATGGAAATAATCTATCTACTTTTAAAAGACATAACATTATGCATGTAATTGCAGCTAGAATTAAGAGAATTGTTTTGTTTTTATTTTACCTGCCTATAACGTATTATCGATATAGAAAATCAAGGAGGACGATTTAATGCCTGTTTTATCTATATGTATTCCAACGTATAATAGATGTGAATATTTGATGAATAATCTTCAACATATTTGCGAACATCAAGAATACGATTTTGAAATAATTATTTCTGATAATGCGTCAACTGATGATACTTACAAAAGGGTTACAGAATATATTAAGAATAATAATATTGATAAAATCAAATATTTTAGAAATAGAGAAAATATAGGACCAGATGCTAATTTTAAGCGCGTGTTGTCTCTTGGCCAAGGAAAATATTCCTTGCTTCTTGGTGACGATGACTATTTAAATGATGATTTTTTTGAAAAAGTCCTTCCATTTCTGAAAAAAAACGAGTTCTCATTTGTTGCATTATCATCTAAAGAAATGATGAAAAAATCAGAAGGTAAAGAGTATTGCAGTTTTGGAATAAGTGATATGGATAAATTTTTGTTACTATTAGGCCCTCATATCACATTTATGTCCATAATGATTTTTAATTCTGAAATCTTACATAAAGTGTTAGAAAACAATATAAACTATGAAACCAATTTATATCAATCATTCTTAGCTATTAACGTAATTCACAAAAATGAAAAAATGCGCTATTCAGTATACTTTTATAATCCGTTTTCATTTAATGGAGATACGTCTGCGGCCAACTATGATTTCTATACTGTTTTTGTAAACGGAATTATTGCTTTATATAAAATTGCACTTCCAAATTTATCAAATAAGGAAATACGGAAGATTTATAGTAGGAGTTTTGGTTATTTTATTTTTAAATTTACTTTAATACTGAAGGCAATAGGTGTTAAGCAAAAAATTAATAAGTCACATTACAATAATTTAAAAAATAGTTTATGGTTTTGGCTTGCTACATTTCCATGCTATATTACTCCATCAGTATTGTTATCTGGACTTTATAAACTTTATAGATTGAGGAAAAGAAAATGAATAGTAAATTAAGTTTAAAAGTTAACTACATCTATAATTTTATAAGTCAAATACTTACTCTTATTATACCGATGGTGACAACTCCTTATATTGCGAGGGTTCTTCGAGAGAATGGAAATGGTCAATATAGTTTCTCGTTTTCTATAATTACATACTTTATATTATTTGCTAATTTAGGTTTTAATACATATGGACAACGTGAGATTTCAAAATATCGTAATGATCCAATGAAAAGAACGAAGGTCCTGGCAGAAATTTCAATTGTAAGAAGTATTACAACCTTCATTGCCATTTTAATATTATTCATTGCATTGTTTTTTGGCATATTTGGAGAAAAATATACTCTAATTAT
>OMPX01000111.1 GCA_900313115.1 uncultured bacterium | reverse complement strand
GTGTTAACGGTCAATAACTCAATATCTTTAATATTTTCACTAATTTATTACAATTTCTTTACAAAATATTATTACATTCATTACCTCTCGCAGGAGAGGTTTTGCATATAATCATTGTTTGATATCGATTTATATTCGAATGCAACACAATATCCATTGTGTTACATTAGTGTCTGTAAAATTAATCATATTATCTGACATACCCCGACGGGTGCATCGCATGAAATACTCCATATATATTCTATGCGAATGTGTACAATGTTTTATTTTACAAAATCCTTTTTTTATTGATTTAATTATGCTTAAGGCATTAGTGTTGTGAAAACTTTTTGAATTCAATTAATACCGGTTTACATAAGTTGATGCAAATAAATCATATATTTTATTCAATTTTTCTTATGTTTGACGTAAAATATAAACAAAAGAAGACAGGGGATTAGAAAGGATTTTATAAATGAAAGTTTCTCTTAATTGGTTAAATGAATTGGTAGATTTGTCAGATTTAAAAGTCGAACAAATAGCACATGAACTTACTGTAAGCGGTTTAGAGGTTGAAGAAGTTGAAGAAGTCAAAGCACAATTTACAAACATCGTAACAGCCAGAATTGAAAAAATTGACCAACACCCAAATGCAGATAAACTTCATTTAGTAACAATAAATAATGGCTCAGGTTTAAAAACAGTCGTATGTGGCGGTCAAAATATTGAAGTAGGACAAATTATCCCGTACGCATCAGTTGGAAGCAAAGTTTTAGACAGACACACCGGAGAACAGTTTACTCTAACCCCTGCAAAAATCAGAGGTGTAGATTCAGAAGGTATGCTTTGTTCTGATGACGAATTAGGTGTATCTGACAGAAATTATCAAGAAGAAGACGGAATCCTTATTTTAAACAGAATATTCCCTAATGTTCAAATTGGTGTTAATGTTGAAGAGTTACTCGGTTTTGAAAAAGACATTGTTTTGAATGTTGCACCAACTGCAAACAGAGGTGATCAATTCTCAGTTGTAGGCATTGCAAGAGAACTTTCTGCAATATTTAACAGACCGCTAAAATTTTCTTATCTCCAACCAACCAAAGACTTTTCTACAGACCAATTTAAAGTAGAAATAAAAGATGCTGACGTATGCAAATTTTATTCAATTGGTTTATTAAAAGACATAACAATTAAACAATCACCTGAATGGATGCAAAAAAGACTTATTGCATCAGGTATCAGAGCGATAAACAATGTTGTAGACATAACTAACTATGTTCTACTTGAATATGGCACTCCACTACATGCTTTTGATTTTGATAAAATTGGAAACTATTTGTGTGTAAGAAGAGCAAACGAAGGTGAAAAAATTATAACTCTTGATGAAGAAGAACGCACTTGCACAAGAGAAACTGTTTTGATTTCTACAGAAACAGATGGGGTATGTATTGCAGGTGTATTTGGCGGTGCAAATTCAGAAGTTGATAACAATACAAAAAATATTGCATTAGAAGCTGCTTATTTCCCTTCTGCAACAACAAGGAAAAGTGCAAGAAGTGTTGGATACAGATCAGAAGCAAGCTCAAGGTTTGAACACGGTGTAGACATCGAAGCTGTTAAACCGGGGTTAATGAGAGCAATGCAATTACTTGTTGAATATGCTGATGCGAAAATCGAAGGAATTGTAGAAACAGGGGTAAATAGTATTGAAACTCCTGAGATAACATTAAGATACAATCAGGTATCAAAATTACTCGGATGCACAATTGAAGCAAACAGAAGTAACGAAATATTAGAAAGACTAGGTTTTGAATATTTAGGCGGGAATGAAATTGCTGCAAAATTCAAAGTTCCATCTTTCAGAGCAAATGATGTGACAAGAGAAGTTGACCTTATTGAAGAGGTTGCAAGAATTAATGGCTACGATAAAATTGCACCAACACTTCCAAGCAAAACAGGAACTCCTGAAATAACCTTAGAAGAACGCATAAAAAGTAAAGTTCATGATATTATGCGCTCATGCGGACTTAATGAAATGTCAACAACATCTCTGATAGGAAAACCTTTGCTGAAACAATTTGATATGACATACGATGAAGAAAAAGTAATCGAAGTTGAACATCCGCAAAGTGAAGAGTTTACAATGCTTCGACAAACAATGGCTGCTAATATGCTTAACTGTCTAAAATATAATTATGATAACGGACAAAAAGTATTTTGGGGATATGAAATAGGAAAAACTTATCTTAAATATGCTGAAGCAGACCAAAAGAATGCAGGGGTAAAAGAAACTCAAACCCTTGCAGGTATAATTATGGGTGAAATAGAAAACTCTAAGTGGGAAGATGCGCAAAAGACTGATTTCTACACAGTGAAAGGTATAATAGATAAACTTCTTGAAGAATTAGGAATTGCAAAACGTATAAAATTTGTTCCGTTATCAGAATCTCCTCTTAAAGATTCTCACAGAGCATTACACCCATACAGAACTGCTGTAATGATGTTGTTAGGGAAACAACCTGAGGTAATCGGATACTACGGTCAAGTAAATCCTGAACTAAGAGATAAATTAAAATTCAAACAAGAATCCTTTATCTTTAAGTTAGACTTAGACCTTGCAATATCGGCAATTAATGAAAAAACCGTTCGATATAAAAAATTACCGCAGTACCCTGAAGTACAAAGAGATTTAGCAGTTATAATTCCTGAGGATATTTCATACTCAGAAATAGAAAAAGTTATCCAAAAGGGTGTACAAAATAACCTGTTTAACGGATGCGAAATCTTTGATGTATACAAAGGAGAACATGTTCAGGACGGTTTTAAAAGTGTAGCATTTAGAATAAAAATGCAAGATGCTAATGCCACTTTAACCGATGATGCTGTTGAAACTCAAATGGCAAATGTTCGTTCTGTATTAAAGAAATCTTTTAATGAAGTTTCATTCAGAGAATAAAGGTAAAAATATGAGAAAAATCATTACATTTCTATCCATAGTTGCAGTACTACTCTTTAGTACGTTCTGTAAAGCTAATGTTTTACCTTTATCAACTAATGAAATACCGACAAATTCAATTGGTTTATATCAGATTGATAAAAGAATCACGATTTATAACAAACCAAATGGAAATTCATCTTTAATTATTGATAAAGAAATAAATTACTCAGATTTTCTAAACTCAAAAACAGATAATTTATTTGCGATAATATTACCTAAAAAAGAAATTGCGTATTTATATGTGACTGATATATCTGATGATGAAAATTGGCTGGAGGTTATAATCGATAAAACTTCCTTAAAAAAAGGATGGGTATACAAAAATGATGAATTTCAGTTTATGCCTTGGATAAGCTTTATTAACCTGTATGGTAAAAAATACGGGCTCATTGAGCTTAAAAATTCATCGCATAACGATAATATATATTCCCAACCTGACGAAAACTCACAAATTCTGGGGAAATTAAACAGACCCCAATACATAAGACTTACTTCTGTTGAAGGAATTTGGGCATTATCCTCAGTTCTTGACTTATCCAGAGAAACAACAACAGGATATATTCAATGGAGAAATGAAAAAGGTTTGATATACTTATTCCCGAACATAAAATAGTTTATTACAAACGAACTTTAACGACAGCCTTTCTGACAATTTCAGATTTATCAATAGATATAGAAGGCTTGTGTGCGTCATTTGGGTACAATATCATAAAATCACCCTTGTTCATCATAATATACTCACCACTGCCTTTTAGAAATTCTATATCTGCATCATCGTTGTACTGAATTGAAGTTTTACAATCAGAATACTCTGTTACCCCTATTTTTTCTTTACCTGAAATAATATATTGGATATCAGCATATAATCTGTGTGCTTCAAAATCAGCATCCGACTTTGTATTATATGTTTGAATATTAACGTACATTTCATCAGATAATTCGTATCTGCCATCTGCATAGTCATCAAAATTTGCATTTGCAAGAAACTCTAATCCCTTTGTTATATTCTTTTCTAAAGAATAATTCTTATAATTATCTAATCTATCTTTAATCATAATACACCTCATTTAAATTATAAAATAAAAAAACTCCTGTGAATATCACAGGATATATTTATAGTATGAGTATAAAACTATTGATATAGTGAACTGTTAAAACCAATTGGTCTGCGTGATTTATCCTTATTTGATTCACTAAATGATTTTATCGCATTATCAAAATCTTCATTTTTAATAGTGAGATTTTCTGCATCTTCACGTTTATATGTTCCATTTTTAATTTTTTCATATATGTGTTCTCTTTTTAGCGCTTCTTTTCTTGCTTTTTCGGTTATAATAGCAATATCAGCACCTGTTGCACCATTTTCATGTAACTTTTTCGCAACGGATTTTTTATCGAAATTCTTATCCAAAGGTTCTTTTGCCACATAAATATCAAGGATATCGCCTGTTCCTTTTAAGTCAGGTTTTGGAACTTCAATTGCCTTACCAATTCTGCCGCTCCTTGTCAGGGCATCATCCAACATGTTACGTTTATTAGTTGCGGCTATAACATATATTTCATCACCCCGTTTTTCAGATTCACTCATTAACCCTAAAATGGTGTTTAATGTCTTATCACCATAAACATCAGTACCACCACGTTTTTTACCAATAGCATCAATTTCATCTATAAAGATTATTGACGGTTGCTTTTCTCTGGCTTCATTAAACAAATTTGTCCAATTCTCTTCAGATTCGCCAACCCATTTTGAATCCAGTTGTGATGCATTTATTTTCTTAAACCAAGCTCCTGATTCATTAGCACAAGCTTCCGCTACAAGAGATTTACCTGTTCCCGGAGGCCCATACAAAAGAACAGATTTATCAATGTTTCTGCCGTTGGTCAGCTCAGGATACTTCATTGGATAAATTATTGTTTCTCTTAACTCTTCAATTGTTGAATCCATTCCTCCAACATCAGAAAACATTATTTTCTTATCTTTCACTTTTTCTGTTTTGTCTGCAACAAGTTTTGATAAAGAGTTTTCATTAATTTGTTGAATCTTTGGTTCAACTTCCTTGTCTAAATCAACAAAATAGTTAAATAAATCTTTTATCGGTAACGATGTATTTGGATCTTCTTGAATTTTGATTGGAAATGAACCGGAATTAACTGTATCGCCATCAATCAAATATCCTGCTTCGCCTTTGGATAAAAAACCTGCTTCATTTTTTGAATCTTTTATTATTAATGGTTTTTCTGATAAATTTATAGCTTCACGCTCTCCTAAATTTTTCCTAAAAGCAATTGTTCTGTCTAACTGCTTTTCTTCAACAAAAAAGACTCTTTTAATAACATTTTTAATATTTTCGACATTTTCTTTTAAATCATTTATACCCGTCTTTAAATCTTTTGACGCTATAATCAAGTCATTTGATTTAACAATATTAAACAAATTATTAACCTTATGGCTTAAATCTTTTACGGGAGGAACTTTACCGGTAAAAGCCACACTTGGTTTATTAACTTGTAAAACTCCATAATTTTTGTCACATAAGACATTAGAGGCATTATTGTTTGACATAGATTTCACAGCTTGTGAATTATTAGTTTTAGTATTTGCGCTCGAAAAATTTGCACCATAATATGGCGCATTTTGAATGTTCATTACTTTCATGCTTAGCCCCTTTGTCCAGTTGTATATTAGTTGTTATTTTTTTATTAGTCCTTTTAAAATATTTAGTGTTCAAAATACAATTTATACTGTTTTTTATTTTATACTTTTTTCAAGATTTGTCAATAACTTCGTAAAATTTATTTACATTAACATCAAAAAGGTGCTTAATTTGGAGTAATTAAGCACCTTTTGTATATATTTTTTTTTATTTAAACACAAGCTAATGAACTAATATTTTTTTTTAATAGCTCTGCTTTATCTGTAGCTTCCCAAGGAACAACAATATCTGTCCTTCCCATATGTCCATAAGAAGCCAACTTTTGATAGAACTTACCGCCATTCTTTGCTGGAAGATTTCTCAAATCAAATTGTCTTATAATAGCCATTGGACTGAGTTCAAAATTAGCCTTAACAATATCACTAATTTCATCATCAGAAATTTTACCTGTTCCAAATGTATCAACAAAAATTGAGATTGGCTCTGCAACACCAATTGCATATGCTAATTCAATTTCACACTTATCTGCAAGACCTGCTGCAACAATATTTTTAGCAACATATCTTGCAGCATAAGCTGCAGATCTATCAACTTTTGTTGGATCTTTTCCGCTAAATGCACCGCCTCCGTGACGAGAATATCCGCCATAGGTATCAACAATAATCTTACGTCCTGTTAAACCTGCATCTCCTTGAGGACCACCAATTACGAAACGTCCTGATGGGTTGATTAAAATTTTTGTTTCTGAATCAGGTTTTATTGTTTCAGTTTCAAATACATAATCTATAACATATTTTTTTAAATCATTATAAATTCTTGCCTGAACTTGTTCGTTATCTTTGATACCGTCAATTTCAGGATTATGCTGAGTAGAAAGTAAAACCGTATGTATTCTTGAAGGTTTACCGTCAACATACTCAACCGTAACTTGAGATTTGCCGTCGGGTCTTAAATAATTCAAAACACCTTCTTTTCTAACCTGAGCTAATCTGTAAGATAATTTGTGAGCCAAGCTGATTGGTAACGGCATTAACTCAGGCGTTTCATTACAAGCATAACCAAACATTATCCCCTGATCGCCTGCCCCAAGTTCTTCAGTTTCTTTAACAGATGTATCAGCATTATTTGAACGTGATTCAAGAGCCTTATTCACGCCGCCTGCAATATCTGTTGACTGTTCATCAATACTTGTTAGAACTGCACATGTATTGCAATCAAAGCCACCACTTGCTTCGCCGACATAACCTATATTTTCTATTGTATTTCTAACTACTTGCGGAATATCAACATAACAATCTGACGATATTTCACCTGCTACTAAAACCATTCCGGTTGTAACAGTAGTTTCAGCAGCAACTCTTGATTGTGTATCTTTTGTTAAAAATTCATCTAAAATTGCATCCGAAATCTGGTCACACACTTTATCAGGGTGTCCTTCCGTAACTGATTCAGATGTAAATAAAAATTTTCTTGATTTCATTTAGTCATTCTCCTTAATTTATATCTTCACCGGTAAGTTTTTTAATTCCAACCCGGTTACCTCCATTATTACTATTGTATATCTAACACTTTCTAAATCAAATAATTAAGAAAGTTGTGTTAAGAGTTGTTGAGACAACAAAATAAGTTTAATTATTTAGTTATTAAAATAATTAGAAATTCTCATAAAAACAAATTCTAAAAACAAGTTGACACTCAAACATGTTAATGTTAGACTAGACGTGCAATCTAGGCTCGTGGCACTCTGCCGAAAAAACGATTAAGTATCGTTTTTGAGAGGGGGTAGCGCAGAAGGCGCTAACACAAGCCAAAATAAAAACTAAATAGAACTATAGGCTCGTGGCGCAGTGGTAGCGCAGAAGACTCTTAATCTTTTGGTCGTGGGTTCGAATCCCACCGGGCCTATTTTTTATTGAAAAATAGTGTGGGATTCTCACCCAGTGGGTTCTTCCCCTCCATATTAAAACAATACTTAATTGTT
>OMPX01000139.1 GCA_900313115.1 uncultured bacterium | reverse complement strand
TTTTCATTTTGACCGCGTATACCTCCCCTCTCAGAAAATGATACTTAATCATTTTCTTCGGCAGAGTGCCACGCCGACATATTCAATATTTAATTTTCAATGTTTTATGTCGTTGGGCTACTGCGCCTCGCGTTAAACGGCACCGCTCACACTCCCATCGAAAACTCAACTGCGGTAGCAAGAGTTGCTTCGCAACTCATTTCCGCATCCGTTTCCGATGAGTCGTGTTTCGACTTTCGCTTTACTCATGCCTTTGCTCGGCTTGTGCCACGCCGACATATTTAATATTTAATTTTCAATATGCAAATTATATTATAAAAAATAATCTCTATCAACTAATGATTCTAATTTTACACATTAAATATATATTTACCACTTTATATAAGGCAAATCAAACGAATTTATTCACCTAAACATTTACCCCTACATTTACCCATTTACCAATTTACCCCTTTACCCCTAGCCTTTGCTGTAAATGGTGCGTAAAATGTATTCCTCAAGCATTTTTTTATCGCCTGCACTTGATTTTGGATCGTTTATCATAATACAAAATACATAGCTTTGATGTCTTAAAGTAGAAATATATCCCGCAATTGAGCTAATATTACTTAACGTACCCGTTTTTGCCCGAACAAATCCTTTGAGATAAAGCATTCTGTTTGATAATGTTCCCTCACCTGCAGTAGCAAGGTTTGGCTCTAAATATCCTCTTGTCGCATATAAAAAGTCAGTCATAAAATCTGCAACCATAAGGTTGTTTTTTGAAACTCCGCTTGCATCAACTATTCTGATTTTTGAAGTGTCAAGATTATGCTTCTTGCAGAAATCCTGAAACATTTCATGTCCGTTTTCAAAACTGCCTGTTGAAGAAGAATATTTTCCGCCTGCCAATTTGAACACCGTCTCTGTCACAAAATTATTGCTATTTTTGAATATATCTGTTTTTGCCTGATTAATATCGTGACTTAGCAAAGTTATCAATGTGTAATTTTTGTTCAATTTAACATTTTTATACTCTCCGCTTGATGAAATACCCTGATTGATAATAGCTTCACTCAATCGCATAGTGAAATATTTTTTAGGATAGCTTACAGGCATTTTTATTATTTCACTTTGCCCAAATCGAATAGTTCCATTTAAAAGAATAATATCAGGAGATATCTGATTTTGTCGTTTAATAGTATATTTTGTATTATTTGAAGTAACAATTTTATTAATGAATGTTAGCGGATAACTTACATCTTGTGTTATTTCAGGAGGATATCCTGACATAGATGGTGATATAACAATCTCCATAATATTTTTATCTATATTATAAGCACTGAATTTTGGCATTAACGGATTCAAATCATCATCCCATTGCCAACCTTCTCCCCACTCATTGTTATCAATGACAGATGAATCTATATTTATACATTTTGGCTCTTTTGGAATAAATTTGACAATTTTTTCCAACTCTCTTGATTTCAAATACGGATCTGCGCCAAGCACAATTAAATATTCATTATTATTGTTTTTATATAATTTTGTAGAAAACTTGTAATCATCGCCCAATGTCATAAATGCAGGCGTGGTAGTAATAATCTTTTGTGTAGATGCAGGTGATATAGGTACATTTTGGTTTAGTTCATATACCGTTTTACCTGTTGCGGCATTCTTTACTGATACGGAAATTGATCCTCTGTTTATACCCGATTTATTGATTACATCGTTTATTTCTGATTTTAAACCTGCATAAGCACAGTTTAAGCTTAATCCTAATATAGTTAACAATAATAAAAATTTTTTCATTGAGATATTACCTCGTATTTATCGTGTACATCTTTCAGTACTGTACATTTTTTTCTGAAATCATACATTTCTTCAAAATCTAATTCAGCTTTAATCACACCTTCTTTTGTATTTATTTCATCAAGAGTATTTCCGCTGTAATCGTATATTATTGAATGACCTAAATTTTTAGCACCTGTAGGAAGAGTTCCCGTCTGTGTTAGAGCAACCACATAAGTTTGATTTTCTACTGCCCTTGCACAAGTCAGACTATCCCAATGTATTTTTCTTGAAAGCGGCCACGCTGCCATGTTTACTAACAAATCAGCACCCGCTTTTCGGTATGCTCTGTATATTTCAGGGAATCTTATGTCATAACATATAGTTAGTCCGACGTTAACTCCTTCAATATTGACCATAACTGGATTTGAACCCTCTGTAATATACGTGTTTTCACAATCGTCATAGTACGAAAATAAATGATTTTTGTCATAATGTGCTATTAAATCACCTTTTCGATTTATTACAGGACAAGTGTTGTATAGTTTGTCATTTTCTTTTCTTACAAAACTTCCGCCTAAAATATTAACATTATGTTTTTTTGCGATATCTGATAAAAATTCTACGGTTTTACTATTTTCAAACTCTTCCGCATTTTCAACAAACTTATCGCATGCCCAGCCAATTGCCCATAGTTCAGGCAAAACAACAATATCAATATTAGGGGTAATATTATCCTCTATTAAACTTTTTATTTTTCTAAAATTTTTTTGTTTATCTCCAATAGCTGATTCTATCTGAACAGCCAAAATATTTATTTTTTCCATAATCCGAATCTAAATACCTCTTTATATGCCTGAGGAGCTTTCTTTTCAAGTTCTTCGAGTGAGTGCTGAACCTTTAATCTTACTTCTTCATCGTGTGCTTTATCTTCTCTTGGATCAACGTAAATGGGCTCTCCATATATATTTATTAATTTAGTCCAAAAGAAAGGGATTCTAAACTCGTCCCAAGACGGGAATTTCAAAAATGTCGGGCTTGGAGAATACCAATATACAGGTACAATAGGAACACCTGCTTTTTTCGCAATTCTGATTGCACCGTCTTTTACAACTTTTGCCGGACCTTTAGGACCGTCAACCATTATTGCACAACATTCTCCGTTTTTTAAAGCATTTATCATTTGCAGACTTGCCTCAACACTGCCTTTTTTACCCTTTGAACCATGGATGACCTTAAATCCCCAACGCTCAACAACACCCGCAATGATTTGCCCGTCCCTTGAACGGCTGACTAATACATTGCAATTCGCTCTGTCAGGCAAACCGTGAACACAACATTGATGTGCGTGCCATATCGCATATACACACGGTCCTACGTTCTCAGGATAATCTACATTTTGTATATCCGTAAATAATTCCTGAAATTTAAAAATACGATATACAATCTCAGTAAATTTTGCTCTGCTGTCTTTTTTATTATCAAATGCTTTAAATATATTAATCATATATAAATTTTACAACAAAATAAGTTTTTATGAAAATCTGAAAAAAAATTACCATATCAGGCTATACACTCGGGGAATTTTTTTTATAAAAAAACTATTATTCTGAGAATGGAAAATGTTGAGTAACAAGGAGTATGAAATGCTAAAAAAGCTTGATAATAATAATTTTGATGAACATATAAAGCAAGGTTTAAAATTAGTTATGTTTGGAAGTGATATGTGTCATTATTGTGTAAAACAAGAGCCTGTACTTGAAGAATTATCTCAAAATAATGTCAACATAGGAAAGATTGATGCATATAAGGCTCCCGAACTTACCAGAAAATATGGGGTAACCTCCTTCCCTACTTTTATTCTGTTTAAGTTTGGTGATGTCGCAACACGATTTTCAGGATTTAGAAATAAATCTGAACTTTTAGATATTGTGTTGAAATATATTTAAATTACTTATAAAAAAAGATATTTACTTGGATTTCTTTTCACTCAGGACTGGCTTTCATGGGACTTTGTCACAACTTCGTGTCGTCCGTCCGCAAATCCGCTGTCTTGGATTTGCTCTGCGCTCATAGAGTTTTGTTTTCGGTACTTCGTACCTGTCAACAAAATCTATTCGCTTTCCGGACTAACTTCGTGTCGTCCGTCCGCAAATCCGCTCAAACTCCTGAAGTGACTTCGTCACTTGGAGTTCTCATCTTCCTATGGAGTTTGCACGACTGCGCCTCGCATTAAACGGAACCGTTCGCACTCCCACCGAAAACTCAACTGCGGTAGCAGGAGTTGCTTCGCAACTCATTTCCGCATCCGTTTCCGCTGAGTCGTGCTTCACCTTTCGCAACTTCGTTGCTCATTCCTTTGCTCGGCTTGAAAAATGCCGATAGGGAGACTGTCTTGCTCGTTCGCGTTGAACGTGTCTGCGGTTTTTCTTTTTCGGAACTTCGTTCCTTCCAAAGAAAAGACCTCCGCACTCCGCTCACTCGCGCTCGACCTCCTGAAAAAGCTTCGCTTTTTGGAGTTCTCGTATCCCTATAATGTTATATTATTCTTGCAGAAAAAATGCCGATAGGGAGACTCGAACTCCCGACCTACTGATTACGAATCAGTTGCTCTACCACCTGAGCCATATCGGCATCCATTATTATTTTACATCCTCAGAATTTTTATTCAACCTCTATCAAATATAAATATAGTTTAAATAATGTATGTTATTGGACTAAAAAAATGATAACATTAAAATAGTGAACAATTGAAAGGTGAATATTATGTCAGGAACATTTTGGTTGATTTTAGCAGGTGTAATTGGAA
>OMPX01000205.1 GCA_900313115.1 uncultured bacterium | reverse complement strand
CATAATTTTAAATTACCTTAAAATCGAAATAATTTCAATTATTTAATGTGTTATGAGCCTGCAATACTACATTTTCAATATCTAAGTCAATTTCCTGAGTATTTTTATCGGTTGTAAAATAAATTAAATATTCAATATTACCTTTTGGACCTTTTATTGAAGAAAAAGTCAGCCCTAAAATTGTGTAATAGAGTTCGTGCACACAATTAACAACTTTTTCTATCACCATTTTATGAACAGATTTATCTGTAATAATCCCGCCTTTTTCAACATACTCTTTACCTGCTTCAAACTGTGGTTTTATAAGACAAATCATTTCATGATATTCAGGATTTAATAACGTTTTCAGATTTGGCAAAACTCTTTCTAAAGAAATAAACGACATATCAGACACAAGTAAATCAGCCACAGGCTCATTTTCAGAATAAATATCATTTGCCGTGCAAATTTTTAAGTTAGTTTTTTCTATAGTTTTAACACGTTCATCAGAGCGAATTTTCCACGCAAGCTGACCGTAACCGACATCAACCGCATAAACAAATTTTGCGCCTCTTTGGAGCAAACAATCCGTAAATCCGCCTGTTGATGCACCTGCATCTAAACATATTCTGCCATCAGGATTATACTCAAAAGCATCAAGTGCTTTTTGTAATTTGTATCCTCCACGAGATACATAAGGCATTGATTTTATTGAAAATTCATACTCTTTTTCAGGATTCAATTGATAACCTGCCTTTGTAATTTTTTCTCCGTTTACCAAAACGTCACCTG
Organism: uncultured bacterium; assembly: GCA_900313115.1. GTDB lineage: Bacteria > Cyanobacteriota > Vampirovibrionia > Gastranaerophilales > Gastranaerophilaceae > UBA2883. The sequence goes on along the minus strand of OMPX01000205.1, from coordinate 21,492 downwards.
CAAGAATAGAAGCTGATGCTTTGCTTTTATTCTCAAAATATCCTAAATCTACAAGTATTTTATCAAGTCTTTCTTTCATACTATTCTGCCACTAATTCTGCTGACTAGAATATTATACGTAAAAAAGCCGTTTATACAAAATTAAATTTCTTCATATACTTTTACTAAATTCAGCAAATCTTCTTTTGTGTAACCTCTTACTTTAGATTTACTTCCGTTGAAAAGCTTATACGCATCATTGAACAACTTTGACGCAAATTCTTCTCTTGCTTTTAATAATTCTTCAGAACATTCTTCAATCGGAATTTCACGATATTCAGCTTTTCTTGGCAAAAGGATTTCCTGTTCTTTGCTTGCATAAGCATCTTTCATTTTTGATTGGAAGCCTGAAAGTTTGTGACCGCCTTTAGTTTTTATAACTGAATAGGTATTGTAAGCAACTTCTTCAGGGTCAGCCCAGCCGTTATTATGTCTTGCGGCACCGGTTGCACTTGTTGAAGTTGACATAAACTGACCTGTTTTTTCGCCCATATAACCTTGTCTGAAAACAATCCCTTCGTATCTGCCTACTTCTTTATCAAGATTTGCTAAGGAATAATCAAGAACTCTTACGACATCTTGCATTTCTGCAGTCGGTTCGCTTCTTCCGCTCAAATATTTGTTAATTTGATTTGAAATATCACGATGTCCGCAATATGGTAATAAACCCTGATCTATCTCACTTATGTTTGGATAATATTTTAAATCTTCTGCACTCAACCACAATGGTTCGCCACCTTTTGTTTTGGCGTTCTTCACTCTTTCCAGAACTTCTAAGTATTCTTCTTTGCTTTGAATAGGGGTTAAATCTTTTGTTGAGGTTAAAACAGCTCTTTTTACAGGTGCAGCAACACTTTTTTCAGCTTTTTCAACCTGTTTTATAACAGGTGGTTCATATTTTTTAAGAACTTTTCCCGAATTAGGTACGTTTGGTCGTGTTATCATTGCAGAATTTGTTCTTGCCTGTGATGACAAGTATTGCCAAACTTTGCTTTCAGATTCCTGTCCTGCCTCTTTTACAACATTTGGTAAACTTTTAGCTTCAATTTCTGATGCTAATTTTACTGCTGTTCCATAAGCTTTATGTAAATCTATTTTGACCATAAAAAACCTGATAAACTAACCTTACATTATAATAAAGTTTTATTTACGGTAATTATTGCCTTATTTTTAAATAAATATAAATTTTCTTAATATTTTTTTGTAACTATATACAATGTTACACTAAATTAAAATAGCGTCATTCTGAGGCTTTCAGCCGAAGAATCCCTGACTTATGAGATATTTCGCCTAAAGGCTCAATATGACTATCTTTAGATATTATTTTATGTAACATTGTATATAAATGCCTATTTTTTATATTCCAAAAAATTCTTCAGCATTTTTTGTTGTGGTTGTTATTATTTCCTCTACACTTATATCACGTAATTTTGCGATTTCTTCAGCTACATATTTCACATAAGCAGGTTGATTTTCTTTCCCTCTGAAAGGAACGGGTGTAAGATACGGCGAATCTGTTTCCAACACCAAATGTGATAACGGGACAGTTTGCGCAACTTCTTTTGGTTTAACGGCATTTTTAAAAGTAACAACCCCTCCTAATGCGATATACCAACCCTCTTTTACACATTCCATCGCAAATTCAGGACTGCCCGAAAAACAGTGAAACAAAACCTTACTTCCCTTGTTTACATCTTTCAGTATATCAAAACAATCTTTATGGGCTTCTCTATCGTGAACAACGATTGGCAAATTCAGTTTGTTTGCAAGTTTGATTTGTTTCACAAAAATATCCTGCTGCTTATCAATGAAGGTTTTATCCCAATAATAATCAAGCCCTACTTCACCAATACCTACAACTTTTTTATCCGCAGAAAATTTTTCCATCTCGTCTAAAATATCATCAGTCCACGTTTTTGCTTCAGTTGGGAAAATTCCCATCATACAAAATAAATCATCACTTGAATTTGCAATATCAATAATTTTTTGGAAATACTGCGTTTCAACTGACGGAATAACAATTTTTTTTACACCATTATCCTGAGCTTTCTTAAAAATCTCGGCCCAATTTTCATACATATCCAAATGTGCGTGTGTATCAATTAAATAACTCATATTAGTTCATGCCTGTAGGTGTCAAATTCTTCTGAATATTATGAGTAGGGGTTGCAGGTTTTGGAGTTGAGGTTGTATTGGTTCTCAACTGAGTCTGAGGTGTCGGAACAGTATAAGTTCTGCTTGCATAACTGTTATTTGAAGAACTGTTCCCTGTTGTACCTGCACTATATGTATTATACTGTTTTTGAGCATTTGAATAAGTCTGACTATACGGTTTTGTTTCCTGAGTTTTGTCATAACCGTAAGAGCTTTGGTATTTGCCGCTGTACGCATTATCTTGTTTTTCTTCAATATTTTTATCATATTGCTGGATTGTAGCAGGTTCTTCTTTCTTTGTAGTAGCAGGTCCGCTTGCATCTTCCATTTGAATAAATCTCAAACGGCTGTCAATTAAATGTTTTACACCCAAACCTGATTCTTTTATATAGCCTTCATCATTTTCACCGATTGACGTATCCACACTTGAAGTCAGATGTGTTGCCACAATAACAAAGAATACTATCATAAGAAGAAACGCACCAATGAAAAGTTTTGCATAACTTGGTTTTTCTTCTTCACGTTTTTTCATATATTTTTTATAATATTGACTCATTTCACACTCCACGCACTTTTGTACTTGCTAAAACAATATCCTCTATTTCATCAGAATATCTGCTCATAATTGTATTTGCAAATTCTTTTATGTCAACAATATTCAACTCACTTGAAAGCCCGCATGCCTTGACAGGTGCACCCGTTGAGTCGATATTCAAACCGGTATGTATCAAAATAGAATTATGTGATTTTGTAGCAATCGAAACTGACAATTTAGCACCATTAATCATCAAATCATCACCGTTTCTGACCACAAAAATACCACGTTTTTCAAGTTCTTCTTTGATAATACACATTAACAATCTTTGTCTGAAAACACCTTCTACGAGATTTACATTGAACTGTTCAGTAATAAAGCTTAGCATATATTTACTGTAAATAGGTTCATTATTGATAACATCTTCAATATCAACCATTTCAGTAAGCTTTACTTCACATTCACCACAAAACGCAACTATTGCATCTCCCTGCAATTTATAATTTTTATAAATCCAATGTGGTGCAAGCTGCGAACCTATATATTTAATCTCTTCATCAATATATTTTGTAATCATTAAAATAATCTTTCTATATACTCATAAGCCTTATTATTTTCTAATGCGTTCTTGAGATGTTTGCACGATTCACACAAACCGCAATTTTTATCTCCTCCTGCATAACAACTGTAAGCTAATTCCAATGGAATCTTTAGCTCTAACGCTTTCTTTACTATATCATTCTTAGTGTAATTAATCAATGGAGCAACAACCTCTACCCCATTAGATGTTGAATATTTAAACATACTGTTTATTCTTTCCACAAATTCAACGGTATTATCGGGGAACGTCTGACCTTCTGATTTATTCGCACCTAAAAATATATGTGTATAACCTTGTGCATCAGCAAATGCCCCTGCAATATTCAGAAATAAAGCATTACGATTTGGCACCCATACAGCTTTTGCGCTCTCTTTTGTCCCCAGATTTTCTGTCGGCAAATCCTCACTTCTGCCAACAAAAGCATTATGAGTAATTTCTTTTAGAAATGGCAACTCTATAACTTTGTGTTCTATATTATAATAATCTGCGATTTTTTTTGATGCCAAAACTTCCTGAGCCAAGGGATTTTGTCCGTAATCAAAAGTCAGAGCCAATTTTATATTATACTCATCAATCCCGACACCTAGAGAAACAAGCGAATCTAAACCACCTGAAAGTAATATAATTGATTTCTTATTCATCAATATCCTCTTCACTTTCATATTCATCAATAAGGTCTTGAGCTTCCTGCTTTAAAAACTCATTATATGACGGCATAGAAATAACTTCATCTAAGATATCTCTTCCGCCCAAATTATAAAGAGCAATCAAAGCATTCTTTTTAACCTCATCATCTTCATCCTGAAGGCTTGGTTTTATTATTTCATAAGCATCTTCTTCTCCGCTATTCATAATCGCTTCAATTGCATTTATCCTAATCATTGGAGAGCGGTCAAGCAGTGAATTTTTAAAGGCTTTGATTACTTTACTGTTATCTGTATTTAACTTTCCTAAGGCTTCTATAATACGTTCTTTTAAGAAAGAAAACTTATCTAAAAATCCTTGTTTTGCTTCTAAGATTGACACAAGCGGCTCAACAGCTCTGTCATCGCCAAGAACACCAAGAGCAGATACGGCAGATTCTTTTAAATAAACAGATTTTTCATCCTCGTCCTGAATCAAATCTATCAGGGGTGCAGCAGCATATTTATCCCCGATTTTGCCTAAAGCATCAGCACATGCCAGCCTTACTTTATAATTTTCATCTTTGTTATTCAGGCAGTACAACAAAGAACCGACAACCGAAGTGTCTTTAATATTGGCAATAGCCTTTGCGCACATAACTCTCACATTTATCAAATCGTCAAAATCATACGGAGTATTCTCAAGATTTATTCTCATTAGCAACAAATCACACAAAACACTCAAAGATGATTTATCTCTGTATTGATCGGACAGCCTGATTAACTGCATAAGAACTTTAGGGTTGTATAAAGTTCCCATCAAATGGTTATAAATCTGAACAAGTTCTTCATCGGTGTAGTTATCAGACAAATTGATAAGATTCTCAATGAGGACCTCTTCGTCAACGTCAGTCCCTACCCCGCAACTCTGTAATATTAACTCCAAATCTAAACCATTATTTTCCACATTTTTAGATTACTACAAGAATAACTAAAAAACAACTGCGTAATGGTTTCTACAAATATTTTATCATTTTATTTATTAGGTATATAATATAACTAACAAAAGATATAGGAGTCAGTCATGGAAGATAAACAAACAGCAGTTATAATTCCTGCAAGATACGGTTCAAGCAGATTAAAAGGGAAACCACTTATAGAAGTGGGCGGGAAACCTATTATTCAGTGGGTGTTTGAAAAAGCAGTACAGGCAACTTTAGCTGACAGAGTAATAATTGCGACAGACAACCAACAAATCTATGAAACAGCTCTTATGTTTGGAGCAGAAGCAGAAATGACCTTAGAGAGCCATAGCTGCGGAAGTAACAGAATTGCAGAAGTAGCTGAACGCCATCCTGAGATTGGATATATTGTTAACCTTCAGGGAGATGAGCCGATGATTGATCCTGAAAATATTGATAAGGTTATCAGACTTGTAAAATTTGATGATTCTGCAGATGTTTCTACACTTGTCACAGAAATTAAGGATAAGAAAGAAATTGAAAACCCTAATTTGGTAAAATGTGTGTTTGATAACAACAATTTTGCTCTATATTTTTCACGTTCCAAGATTCCTTATGAACGCAACGAAGGATATTGCAAATTTTACGGTCATATTGGGATATACGGATACAAGAGAGATGCACTGTTCAAAATGACACAAGCCTCTCAAACACCGTTAGAATTGACTGAAAGCCTAGAACAGTTAAGAGTTCTTCAAATGGGAATGAAAATAAAGGTTGATTTGGTTGACGAAAAACCAATCGGTATCGACACAATTGAAGATTTGAACAACTTCAAAGCTCAGGTCATGGCAAAGATATAAATATAAACAATATCCAAACATCCTCATCGGAATAATCTATGATAATTCTCTGACATATTCAAAGTATTCATTTTTAGCATAATTTTCAGAATACTTAACGACCTGTTCCTTTGTCAAGAATCCCATTCTGTATGCAACTTCTTCTAAGCAGGCAATTTTTATTCCCTGATTTTCTTCAATAGTTTGAACATATTGTCCTGCCTGCAAAAGTGTTTTGTGAGTTCCTGTATCAAGCCAAGCAAATCCACGACCTAAAAGAGCCACATTTAATTTATCTTTGGATAAATATACTTTATTCAAATCGGTAATTTCCAATTCACCACGTTTTGAAGGTTTTAGAGATTTTGCATACTCAACAACCTTATTATCGTAGAAATACAAACCTGTAACCGCATAATTAGATTTCGGATGTTCAGGTTTTTCTTCTAAGGATAAAACTTTACCGTCCTTATCAAATTCAACAACACCAAACCTTTGAGGGTCTTTTACCTGATAACCAAATACCGTAGCTCGACCGGATTTAGCATTATTTACGGCATTTTTTAACATCGCAGAAAAGCCCTGACCATAAAAAATATTATCCCCAAGCACGAGTGCCACATCGTCATCTCCGATAAATTCTTCACCTAAAATAAATGCCTGAGCGAGTCCGTCAGGACTAGGCTGAACCTTGTATGAAAAATTAACCCCAAATTGAGAACCGTCACCTAATAATTTTTCAAAATTTGGCAAATCGTGAGGCGTTGATATTATTAAAATATCTTTTATACCTGCCAACATCAAAACAGATATTGGATGATAAACCAAAGGTTTGTCATAAACAGGTAACAACTGTTTTGAAACAACTCTTGTACTCGGATATAATCTGGTTCCACTACCGCCTGCTAAAACAATTCCTTTCATTTTATACCCCCTCAATTCTTATTTTTAAATAATCTTTCAAAGCCAATTTCCAATCTCTGCACAAACCTGAATTATTCATTACACTATAAGACGGTCTTTTTGCAGGTCGTGGAAATTCATTTGTCGCACAAGGTTTTAGATTTACATCTAAGTTCATTTGTTCAAACACTTCTTTTGCAAACCCATACCAAGTTGTTTCACCACCACCGCAAACGTGATATATTCCATATTCTTTATTTTTTATCAAATTCACAATCCCGTTTGCTAATTCAACTGTCCATGTAGGACAACCTTTTTGATCATTGACTACCTTTAATTCAGGTTTACCCGCAAGAGAAATCATTGTTTCAACAAAGTTTTTGCCATGTACTCCGTATAGCCAGCTTGTACGAGCAATATAATATTTTGAACAGTATTTTTTTACCGCTTGTTCGCCTTCATATTTTGTAAGTCCGTAATTATTCAGCGGTTTTTCTTCATCCGCACATAAATAAGGTTCATTTTTATCACCCGCAAAGACATAATCCGTAGATATATAAACAAGCGTAGAATCTATTTCTGCACATACCTTTGCAATATTTTCAGTACCTTTTGCATTAATCAGTCTTGCTGTTTCTATATCTTCTTCTGCCTTATCAACATTTGTATAAGCGGCGCAATGAATAACATAGTCAGGTTTCTCGCTAATCAAAACATTTCTGACCATATCCAAATTTGTTATATCCAAATTATGAATATCTGTTTCAACAACTTCATACCCTTCATCTTCCAAAATTGGGCAAAGGTCTTGCCCAAGCATACCATTTGCGCCTGTAACTAAAACCTTATACATTTACCCCCGCTTTCTTATTTTCAATATTCTTCATCCAATCTTGATTATTCAAATACCAATCAATGGTTAATTTAATTCCTTCTTCAAAGGTTAATGACGGTTTCCAACCAAGTTCCGATGTGATTTTATCGTTAGAAATAGCATAACGTCTGTCATGCCCGAGTCTGTCAGTCACGTGCTCAATATAAGATTCATCTTTACCCATTGCATTAAGTATCAAATGAGTAATTTCAAGATTAGTTTTTTCGTTATGACCGCCAATATTATAGACTTCGCCTATCTTACCTTTATGAAGAACAACATCTATTGCTTCACAATGATCATAAACATATAACCAGTCACGAACATTCAAACCGTCACCATATACAGGGACTTTTTCCCCTCTTAATAATTTTGAAATAAAGAATGGTATGAGTTTTTCAGGATATTGATATGGTCCGTAGTTGTTAGAACAACGTGTGTTCAGTGTCGGCAAGCCATAAGTGTTATGATAAGCTCTGACAAGCATATCAGCCCCTGCTTTACTTGCAGAATAAGGACTGTTTGGCGCAAGCGGAGTTGTTTCATAAAAATATCCCGTTTTGCCTAATGCTCCGTAAACTTCATCTGTTGAAACCTGCAAAAATCTTTCAATACCAATTTCTTTTGATGCCTGCAATAGATTCAAAGTTCCCTGAACATTTGTTTCAACAAAGATTTCCGGGTGTTTTATGGAATTATCTACGTGAGATTCTGCTGCAAAATTTATGACACAATCAACCTCACTCACCAAATCTCTGACAAGATTGCGGTCACAAATATTACCGTGAACAAAGGTATAATTCGGATTATTTTTTATATCATCAAGGTTTTCTAAATTTCCGCAATATGTGAGCGCATCTAAATTTATAATTTTGTAGTCAGAGTGCTTGTTCAACATATGTCGAACAAAACAACTTCCAATAAACCCTGCTCCGCCTGTGACTAATATGTTCATTATCCTAACTCCTCTTTTTGCACATCTTTCAGAAACGGTTGAACCATATCTTTTTCAGATAATATTGGTTCAAAATCTATTTCCCAATTTATCCCGATAGTTTCATCATTCCAACGGATTCCCCTGTCAGCCTGAGGGGCGTATTCACCGCTAGCTTTGTATAAGAGTTCAGCTTCTTCTGACAGAACGACAAATCCGTGAGCAAAACCTTCAGGAATGAATAACATATGCTTATTTTCTTCAGATAACTCAACTTTCACATATTGGCCGAATGTTTTTGACTCGGGTCTGATATCAACTGCCACATCATATATTCTGCCTTTTGAACAGCGCACCAGCTTGGCTTGTGCGTACGGTGATTTTTGATAATGTAATCCTCTCAAAACCCCTTTTGTTGATTTTGAATGGTTATCCTGATTAAATTCAATAGTAATTCCATTCTCAAAAAACTCAGATTTTTTGTACGCTTCCATAAAAAATCCACGATTATCGCCAAAAACCTTTGGTTTAACGAGAATTACATCTTCTATTTTTTGTCTTTCAAATTCAAACGGCATTTAATTGTTCCTTTCTTATGCGACTTTTCGTTTGTTTAACCTATAAGCAGTTAGGTTTATTTTTTTCTCTCTCTACTGCAGCAAGGGTTTTACGCAAATCTTCCTCATCAAATTTATATTTATTTTTTTTATAAAATAATCTTTCTCTATCATATGAAGAATCCTTATCTAAAAAATACCCCATGATTTCAACATTATCATATACTTGTGGATAATATGTATTTAAAGAATATCCTAATTCTATCAGTAACTTACTTAATCCAATTTCATATTTATAAATAATAGTTTTTTTGTCTTTTTCTTTTTTTATAGATTTCATAAATCTTTGAAATTTCTTTTCTTTAAATATATTTGCAGATACTGAAAATAAATATGATTGTATATGCGGAGTACGCCCCCATTTATATTTTTTTCTAAATAGTTTTTTTATATAACCATATTCGTGATATGTTAAACCATAAAAATCATTTTTGTATGCACTATCAAAAAATGGTTTCAAACTCACACCGGTGTATGTAACGGAATCATTACAAAAAACTATATTTGAAATATATTTTAAATAATCATTATTTTTTAAAAATGCAAAACCACGTTTATATGAACCAAAATCATATTCTTCATGACGTAAGAACATAAAGTAATCAACAATTCCATTTATTTTACTTAATTCATTTGTTAATATTAAATTATCAGCTACTAAAATAATATAATCATTATATTTTTTTAATTCTGATAAATAAAATATTGTGTTGTTATTTATTTCTCCGCTATCAGAATACATTGCAAAAATAGCAACTTTATTATCCTTTTTATCTTTATTAAAAGAATAAATATTATCAGTCTTTACTTCTATCTTTTGTCTTTCAATTTCAAACGGCATTTATTGTTCCTTTTTATTTTTTATTTTAATTTTTATTCCCAAGATATTTATAATATAGTGTTTTTTATTTTTAGATAATCCAAAATAAAAATACTTCATTATTGGAAACATTTCTTTTTCTATTTTAAGAATCATTTTTCTATCAATATTATCCTCAATGACATCAGTATATTTACCATATCTATCCAAATAAATATCCATATTTTTTTGTTTTAGAACAGCACGTCGCTCATCACCAAAAGAACAACAACGTTTGTGATAAACATACAAATCATCTATAAGAATATTTTTCCAGCCATTCACACTTGCACGACACGAATAATCAGATTCTTCACCATAACCTTTTCCATATATTTCATCAAGGTATCCTTGCTGTTCAATAACGGATTTTCTAATACAATAACAAAAACCTTCTGCTGTCGTTATTTGTGGATAAATACACTTATGTCGTTTTAATAATCGTTCATTCATATCTTCTAATGACATATCTTTTCTCATTGAAATATAATATGCATTTGAAAAACTACTAATAGGCGATGCAATACCGATTTTTTCATCCGAATTAAAACATTTTATTATTCTTTCGCAAAAACCTGATGGAATCATTGTATCTGAATTTAACAAAACAACAATATCACCCTTTGCCAGTTTCATACCTTTATTGCACGTTTTTACAAAACCTAAATTTTCTTCATTATTTATTAATGTAAATTGAGGATTTGCCTTTACAAATTCATTTAAATAGTTATATGTATCTTCTTTAGAACAATCATTTATAAGTAAAACCTCTCCAAAATAAAAATTAAAATTTTCTAATAAACTATCTAATAATAATTTAACTTCATCTAACGCATTATATATCGGAACTATTACACTAATCTTATTCATTACTCACCCTTTCCTACACAAACATACTCAAAACCGCTTTGAGTTAATCTTTCGCCATTATATTGATTTCGTCCGTCAAAGATTATCGGTGTTTTCAACAGACCTTTTATCCTCTCGAAAGCAGGACGTCTAAACTCGTTCCACTCTGTCAAAAGCAACATCGCATCCGCACCATCTAGCGCATCATACGACTTTTGACAATATGTAATCCTATCCCCAAATATTCGTTTCGCCAACGTCATTGCCTTTGGATCATACGCTTTTACTTTAGCGCCCATTTTTAATAACTCATTGATAATCGTTATCGCTGGAGCTTCTCTCATATCGTCGGTTTTAGGTTTAAATGCCAAACCCCAAACTGCAAAAGTCAAACCTGATAAATCTTCACCAAATCTTGCAATAATTTTATTAATAAACAAACTACGTTGTAATTTATTCACATTATCGGCTGATTTTATGATACTCATATCCACACCGTAATCAGCACCCGTTTTTATTAAGGCTTTAACATCCTTAGGAAAACAACTTCCGCCATAGCCAAGCCCCGGGAACAAGAATTTGTTACCTATTCTAGAATCTGTCGAAACCCCAACTCTGACCATTTCTGCATCTGCACCGACTTTTTCGCAAAGATTAGCAATCTCATTCATAAATGAAATTTTTGTTGCCAAAAATGAATTTGCAGCATACTTTGTCATTTCTGCAGATTTTACATCCATTACAATTACACGATTACCTGTTCTGAAAAATGGAGCATAAATCTCTTGCATAATTGCAGTTGCTTTCTCAGAATTTGAACCGATAACAACCCTGTCCGGCGACAAAAAATCATCTACAGCGTTACCCTGTTTCAAAAACTCAGGATTTGACACCACATCGAAGTCGTGGGGGTAAATAAGGTTTTTCTTAATTACATCTGCGACTTTTTCCGCAGTACCGACAGGAACAGTCGATTTATCTACAATGACTTTATAACCGTTCATAGCTTTTCCAATTTGTTTAGCAACTCCCAACACATACTGCAAATCAGCAGAGCCATCCTCATCCTGCGGAGTACCAACTGCAATAAAACAAACATCAGATTGTTTTACAGCAGTATCTATATCTGATGAAAATGATAGTCTATTCTCGGCTACATTTGATTTTACAAGCTCCTCTAATCCCGGCTCATAAATCGGAATTATGCCCTGTTCAAGCTGTTTAAGTTTTTCAAGATTGTTGTCAACACAGATAACATCGTTACCCATATCAGCAAGCGCTGCACCTGCGACTAAACCTACATATCCTGTTCCTATTACTGTTATTTTCATTTATTTTTTATTCCTTCTTAATTTATATGACATACCAAAAACTACTATTTTTTTATATTTAATATTATTTTCATAGACATTTGTTATTGAAAAAACAAAATTTAAAATCATTTTTAAAATAGAAATTAAACAATATTTTTTATAGATAAGTAAATATTTGAATGGTAAAACATTCTTTACCCTATAATTAAACTCTTTCTTTAATTCATTATCGCTACATTGACTCAATTCGTAATAAAAATTATTTGCTAACCGCATATAAAACGAATGTTCTACTTTAGTGAATAGTTCTAATTCTTCCAAGTATTCTTTTGTTTGCTGAACAGCATATAAAATATTATTTATTTTATTTCCCCTTTTTGAAGAAATTGAACCATTCCGACATCTTACTGATGTAACCAATGACTCCTCAACATAAGTAATTTTTTTTGCAAGAACTAAGGTAATAAAATAAAACAAGACATCATTACAACTACTAAGATTCTGAAATTTTATATTATTCGATACGATAAAATTTCTGTTAAAAATTTTACTAATTAATCCTATAGTACAAATTTGAAAAATTTTATCACTAATATAATCTACATTAAAAACCTTTGCTGGAAGCATTTTAGTATTTATTGCATCAGGAACAACATAATATTTATCCCTTAATTCATCATAATCTGTTCTTTCGCATAAACATATATCTGAATCTGTACAACTTATTTGACTATACATTTTTTCAAGAAATGAATAATCAACATAATCATCACTATCTATGAAATATAAATACTCCCCTTTTGCAGCATCAACTCCCTTATTCCTTGCAATTGCAGCACCGGAATTTTCCTGAGTAATTATTTTTATACGGTTATCGATCTTTGAATATTCATTAAGTATTTGAAGTGAGCTATCTTTAGAACCATCATCAACACATATTATTTCTATATCTTTTAATGTCTGATTAACAATACTATCTAAACATTTTTTCAAATATTTTTCTGTATTATAAACAGGTATTATAACAGATACTTTTACTTCAGGCATAACACCTCCTGATTTTTAATTTCAAAATTCTGAATCAATCTATCAAACATTTTTTCTAAGTTGATTTTGGCTGACCAATTTAATGTTTGAATCTTTGTTGTGTCTAACACAAGTTTAATTTTTCCTAAATATTCTTTATTTTCTTGAGGTTCAATTTTCAACTTTGAACTTGTGTATTTATTAGTCAGCATTTCTGCCATTTCTTTAATGGAACAAGTTGTATCAGAATTTGCCACATTATAACTTTCACCGTCTTGCCCACGCTCTAAAAGAGCCAAAATTGCAGATACGGCATCTGTTATGTAACAATAACTCCTAGTTGTTTCACCCGTTGTTTTTAGTACAATATCCTCACTTAAAACAATATTTCTCGCAAACTGAGCAAATACTCTGTTATCATTAAAATCCACACCTGCACCAATTGTTTGGCACAATCTTGCTATTTTAACAGGTAGATTATATTCTTTTGCGTATGAATAACACAAACATTCTGCCAATCGTTTAGCTTCAGGATAAGAGTTGCGAGTTTTCAAAATATCAAGGTATCCGTAATCAGTTTCTATTAACGGTTCTACCCGTTCAAAATCAGTCTGACCGTAAACCTCCATACTTGAAAGATATACAAGTCCTTTTATATTCGCCTCTTTCGCAAATTCTAAAACATTTTTTGTACCTTGAATTATAGAATCTATTGTTTCAACAGGTTTTTCCGTAAACTCTTTTGATGAAGTCGAGTTTGCCGTATGGATAATAAAATCAGGTTTGATGTGTGATTTAATTGGTTTTGTAATATCTTGAACAATATATTTTAGTTCAGACCTCACCCCTGCCCCTCTCCTATTCTTTAGTAGAGGGGAAAATACTAAGTCTGCTTTTTTCTTGTTACGAACTAGAGCGACAATTTTTATATTTACCCCTTTAACTTCGTTAGCATACAAAATAGAACGTACGATTTGCGAACCTATTAGTCCTGTTACACCTGTAACAAGGATTGTAGAGTTTTTGAAGTAATCCCAATTTATATATTCGGAATTAACTATTTCTTCTGTATCAAGTTTTTCTATTTTTGTTTTGAAGTTCATTTATCTATTTACCCCAATTTTGAATCCAAAGGCTTCCATATCTTCACGATATCTTATTAAAGCTCTAAGGATATACAAGTCCTCTATTGTAGTTATTTTTATATTTCCAAAATTTCCCCTAATCATTGACGGATTCTTGCCTTGTTTTTTGAACAAAGTACAAGTATCAATAATATCAGTGTAATCAGGGTTCGTTTTTCGTTCTTCCTCATGTGCTGTTAAAACGTCACCAAGTCTAAAAGTTTGCGGTGCTTGAGCCGAAAAGGTTTGACGTCGATATGGAACACTTGTAGGTGTTTTACCTGTTTCACTAATCAGCACCGTTTCATAACATGGTGTACAAGTTATTGCACTGCCGTATTTCTCTGCGTTTTCAATATTTTTATTTATAACCTCTTGGGTTATATTCGGTCTGACTCCGTCATGAATAAGCACAATAGAATCATCACTATTCTCTTTTTGTGCCATTTTTAAAGCTTTATAAATAGAATCTTGACCTGTTTTCCCGCCTGTGGTTACCCCTGCAACCTTTGTAAGATGATAATATTCTACTAACTCTTTCATGTATTCAAAATGAGTTTCAACAATTGAAAGATATATTTTATCAATATTTTCATTCTTTTGAAAAAGCTCTAATGTATGAATAATAATAGGTTTATCCATAACTTTTAAAAACTGTTTAGGTGTAGTGTCTGCCCCGTTCAATCTTGAACCGACGCCACCTGCAAAGATTATAGCTATGTTGTTTTTTTGCTTATCCATTAACATTTCCTTCTGAGCTCTTTTTTAAGTATTTAGAATTTGTTTTGATAAATTTTGCATATTCAATAATTGCAGGAAGCTTCATATAGTTGCTCCCAAACATTAATTCAAGATATCTTTCAGGGTTATGCAGAGTATAAAATTCCGTATCCTCAAACTTGATTTTGATATAAGGGAAAATTTCATCCTTCGTCATCAAACAAGGCTTGTTATAGAATTGCAAACCATAATTTGAAATAGAATAACCCGTTAAATTGCTATCTTCCACATACAAATCTTTTCTGCTCAATTCTTTTTTAAACAATTCTAATTGAGCATTTAAATTTTTTATTTTTTTAAATTTTTTAAGAATTTCTTTTGCATAAGTTTCATAATTTGATTCCCCAAAATTTTCATTTATGTATTCTCTCGGGAAAAAATCTATAGAAACACAATCCTCAAGACATGTCCCTTTATAAAAGGTTAAACAAGATGGTTTAAATGCAGTAATTATATTGTCAGTATTATCTTTTAATGATTTATTAACTAAACTTTTTACGTCATTATAATTTTTGCATTTTTTTATATCCAAATATACAAAATTATTTTTTGAATAATCTAATAATTTGTCATACTCATCTCTCATTAAATCAAAATCAAGATCATCATCCCAAGGAATAAATCCTTTGTGCCTATATGCACCTAGCAATGAACCGCCAATAATACACGGAGTAATGCCTAAAGGACTAATCTTATCAAAAAAGAACTTTGCAAAATCAAGTAATCTTATTTGATAATCCCTTAATGAATCCTTTGCTTTATGTAATTTTGTGGCATCAATTGTATTTAAAAACTCTTGCAGCTCGTTTTTATCTTTTTGATATTTTTTATTTGGGAACAAAAAACTCGGTTTATTGTTTTTTATTTTTTCAAAAATCGGGGCAGAAATATTTTCATATTCTTCCAACCACAAAACTGTTTGAAGAAGTTTATTGTTCATTTTATTACTGACTAAATCTATGTATTTTTGAATAAATTTAATTCTCATTTTATTCCTTCGTCTTTGCATCCATTGGCAGATGATTATCTACCTTGTTTTGTAATTTCTTGTAATTGTTATATATCTTCTTCTTTAAACTTGAAGAACTTATTCCGTCCCCATAAGGAAAATACACCACATCAACACCCTGTTCTTTCAGATAATCATATTTCCCGGTCCAATCATCTCCAACAACGAAAACATCAAAGTTTAATTTCTTAACTTTGTCTGTATGGTCTAATGACTTTTGTGGAATTACAACATCAGGACCTTTTATTGCTTTCATCAGCCCTATTCTTTCTTCAAACGGAATGATAGGTGTTGATTTATAACTCGCAACAAGTTCATCAGTATTCACACCAACAATTAGAATATCACCCAATGCTCTTGCATACTCTATCATCTTTAAATGATTGATATGCAGCATATCAAATGTGCCTGATGTGTATACTACAGTTTTATTTCCTATCATATTATTTACCTCTACATGCATTTATCTCTTTTTTCTAGCAGCAACTTTCTCAACCACTACACGATATTAACCATTCTTTTGTTTTTAAATCTTGTACAAAATTCTCTTCAGGTTTTAAAAATCTTTTGTATTTAAATTTAATTCCACAGAATTTAAATTGTTTACGTTCATATTTCCCATCATATGAACCTTTATGAATCGGATACAAAAACGTACCAAAACATTTTTTAAAATCATTAAGACCTTTATATTTACCATTTCTTAAATATGGATATGCCCCACCTGTTTCAAAATATCCAGTTTTGCCAAAACTTTCCCTTATTGCACATATCACTTTAAATAAAAGATATTTATTCACACCAATATCTTTTTCATTTTTTGAATTTCCCCACCAATAATAAGCAGTGTTTTTGTAGACAAGAATCATAGCAGATGAAATGTATTCATTCGTTGAATTATCTTTCAAAAAGAACACTCTGCATAATCCCTGCGGAATAAGTTTTGAAAAAATATGTTTATGGTAGTCATCACTAATTATTGATTTTTTTGCACCTGTACGGGTATAAGTTTCTTTATGAAGCTTGATATATTTATCACAATCTTCTTTTAAGCCAATAGATTCTACTACTGAGTAATTATCTAATTTATCTATTTTTCTAATTGCCTGACGAGTAGTTTCTTCACAATCAGGCAACATTCTGTCATCCGGTTTTGATAAATCTATAATATATGTATATCGAATCTCTGGTTTAAAACCAAAAGACATCGCTGGATTTATCATATTATGAGCTTGTGGTCCATTTGCTTTTGTTAAAGGTGGGAACGCTATTTCAAACGATTTTATCTTCTGTTCATTAATATAAAAATCAATATAATTCTCAAAAAACTTCTGTAATTTTTTCAAAATTTTTGGTGGTAAATTATCCTTTAAACAAAAGCCCCATTGCGATATTAATCGTTTTCTTGAAGCCAAATGCAATTGAATAACAAATAAAATTTCATCTTTTTCGTTCAGTATAGCAAATGATTCATTTTTATATGAACTATTACGGTGTATTAATATGACATCGTGGAGGAAATATGCCCAGCCCATAGAACTGGAATGCACGAACTCGTCCCATTGTTCTTTTGAAATATCAAGAAAGTGTTTTATCTTAAATGACACCGATACATCCCCTTTCTTTTATTTCTTTTATTGACAACACTAACTTATCCAATAATTCATCTATATCTTCCTTTGTGGTATTTCCGATATGTGCCACTCTTAAAAGTCTGTCAGCCATCTTTCCCCCGCAAGGATTCACAAATAACTCATATCGTTCTCTTAACTCTTTTACAACTTCACTCGCACTTATATCCTCAAAATACAATGGTGTTAGTGTTGCCGACTTTGGATAATCAGGAATATTCAAGCCTGCACTTTTTGCTTTCTCTCTAAAATATTTTGCCTTTTCCTGTACCTGCTCTATCCATTTATCCCTTCCGCCTGTTTTCTCTATAAGCCCAAGCATATCTTTCAGCTCATACATTGTTGATACAGTCGTAGTAAAAGGTGTTTGTCCTCTGTCTATATTTCTAAAATATGATTTAAAATCAAAATAATACGAATTTGGCTGACCTTCTTTATTTATCTTCTCAACCATTCTTTGGCTAAAAGAAACTATTGACATCCCCGGAGATAAGCACAAACCTTTTTGAGAACTGATTATCGTTACATCTATTCCGTATCTCTCCATATCATAATCGTCTGCCAAGAATGTTGATATTGCATCAACGATTAAATACATACCATTTCTTTTACAAAAATCACTAATAAGTCTTATGTCATACAACTTGCCTGATGAAGTTTCGTCAAGATTAACAAATAATGCCGTATAACCTTTATTCTCATAAGGTTCTAAATCTTTTGCCGATACTACCTCATTCCACTCAAGATTTATTGAATCATAATCTACCTTGTACCACTGTAAAAGTTCACAAAATCTATGACCGAAACTTCCGCCATTGATTACAAGAGCCTTGTCATTTCCACCTTTATTTACACCCCTCATACAATTATCTACAACCGCATCCATTGCACCTGTTCCTGATGCAGCCAAATATATTGTTGTTGAGTTTTTTGCACCTAGCATCTCAGAAACTTTTGACAAACATTCTTTTACCATATCGCCATATTCTTGAGTTCTGAAATATGTATATCCTTTTTCTAACACCCTTTTTGTACTTGGATACATTTCCACAGGTCCAACAATAAACTGTTTCATTACTCCTGCCCTCCAAGTTTTTTTATTACTTCTTTTTCTTCTTCGCTCAAAGTAATATACATACTATGACCAAAGCCCATCTTTTTCGGATAAGCCATATAATTGCCAAATATGTCTGATAAGTAATCTTCTGCTCTATTTACCCCCATTGCAGAAAATCCCTCAAACTCTATCGGTTTGAGCGGAAATATTGTATCATACGAATGTATCCACAAAGGTTCTGTATAAAAATATTCCAAACTGTACTGAATATCACTCTTTTCTACATACTTATCAGGTATTATTTCAGATTGTATTTGATGAACTCTTTCTTTTACTTTTGAAGAAGTATCTAGTGTTTTATCCTTTTTAAGGCTATTTCTGATTTGATAAAGTTTTTTTGTTTCGGAAAGACGTTGTTCTTTATCGAGAACACTGTTTGAATATTCTCTTGGGAAAATATCCACAAACAAGTGAGGACATTTTTTATGTTTCACTTTTATTATTGTTTGAGATTTTCCAAGATATGTTTCTTCTGCATAAATATCACTATTTCTTGTTGATTTTAGAAAAGCATCAATTATCTTTTCATAATCTTCACGCATCATTGCTACATCAATGTCATCATCCCATGGTATAAACCCTTTATGACGTATTGCACCAAGCAATGTTCCGTAATCAAGCCAATATTGTAGTCCGTTTCCCTTACAAACGTAGTCAAGTTCTTTCAAAAGAGCCAAGTTTGCCAACTGAATATCTCTGATTTGTCCTGTTGCTTTTGGTACAGTTGTAATATCTATATTATTCTTTTTGTAATAATGATAAGGATTTTGTTTGTTTTTAAGGGCGTATTCTTTTTTAGGGAACTTAAGCTTTATGCCAAAAAGACGAAGAATATGGTGTGTTTCGCCATAATCCTGAATAGAAAATATGTTCTCTATTATTCCCTTTACCATTTACTCCCTCTTGTTGGTAGACTTAAATCTACACCAATTTTATATATATATGTTTAATGGCTATGAAATTAAACACACATATATAGAGTAGCATAAATAACACGCATTATACATATATGTTAAGAAAAATTTAAAAACTAAACACATATATTTAAACAAGTTGAAAAATAATATATTTTATATTAAAATAAATTAGAATATATTAAAAATACAAAAAGGTGTAATATGAGAAAACGCAGAACAACATTGGCGGAATACACAAAATATTCCTCAACAAAAATACTCGAATCAATGCGGCTTGTAGACGTGATTGATATTATGACAGTTGATAATCCAAATGTGTCATCAATCATTGGCATCATAAAAAAGAACTTAAAATCAGCCTTTTATGATATCGAAAACAGCAGAAAAATAATATCATTGGTTGATTAGATGATGATAATTCTCTGACATATTCAAAGTATTCATTTTTAGCATAATTTTCTGAATACTTAACGACCTGTTCCTTTGTCAAGAATCCCATTCTGTATGCAATTTATTCCAAACAAGCAATTTTTATTCCCTGATTTTCTTCAATAGTTTGAACATATTGTCCTGCCTGCAAAAGTGTTTTGTGAGTTTCTGTATCAAGCCAAGCAAATCCACGACCTAAAAGGGCAACATTTAACAAATCCATCTTTCGATTTAATTATAAAAATAGCGGACGCACTAAAAGTTTCACCGCAAGAACTTTTCAATTACGATGAGAAAAACCAACAGTTAAATGACATTATTTACTCAATAAAACGGCTTAATACGAAAGAACAAAAATTTATAAGCACTACAATACACAATCTAAAGATTTTATCAGAATAAAAAGAGGCAAAAGACAATATCTTTTACCTCTTTTAAATAATATACGTTAATCTGAATTAACTTACTATTTCATAGCATTTTCCACTGCAACGGCACAAGCAACAGTAGCACCAACCATAGGGTTGTTACCCATACCGATAACGCCCATCATTTCTACGTGAGCAGGAACTGAAGAAGAACCTGCGAATTGAGCATCACCATGCATTCTTCCCATAGTATCAGTCATACCGTAAGAAGCAGGACCTGCTGCAACGTTATCAGGGTGAAGTGTACGACCTGTACCACCACCTGATGCAACAGAGAAGTATCTTCTGTCATTTTCAAAACACCATTTTTTATAAGTACCTGCTACAGGGTGTTGGAAACGAGTTGGGTTAGTTGAGTTACCTGTGATAGATACGTCAACACCTTCTTTAATCATAATTGCAACACCTTCTGAAACATCATCAGCACCGTAGCATCTTACTTTTGCTCTTTCACCTTCAGAGAATGGAGTTTCTTTAACGATTTTCAATTCGCCTGTTTTGTAATCATATTCTGTTTCAACAGCAGTGAAACCATTAATACGAGCGATTACATAAGCAGCATCTTTACCAAGACCGTTCAAAATAACTCTCAAAGGTTCTTTTCTAACTTTGTTAGCATTTCTTGCGATACCAATAGCACCTTCAGCAGCTGCGAAAGATTCGTGACCTGCCAAGAAGCAGAAACATTTTGTTTCTTCTCTTAATAACATAGCACCTAAGTTACCGTGACCAAGACCAACCTTACGGCTGTCACCAACTGAACCCGGAACTGCAAATGCTTGTAAACCAAGACCAATTGCTTCTGCTGCTTCTGCTGCGTTTGTAATACCTTTTTTAATAGCGATAGCGCAACCTAAAGTATATGCCCAAGATGCGTTATCGAAAGCGATTGGTTGAATGCCTTTTACAATAGCATCAACATCTAT
>OMPX01000110.1 GCA_900313115.1 uncultured bacterium | reverse complement strand
TTTACCACACCTCATGATATCCTTCAATGTTCTACTTCGTTTTCTTATTACGGAGCTTCATATACGCCTTATAAGATTCATATATATCTTTTCGAAATA
Source organism: uncultured bacterium (assembly GCA_900313115.1). Taxonomy (GTDB): domain Bacteria; phylum Cyanobacteriota; class Vampirovibrionia; order Gastranaerophilales; family Gastranaerophilaceae; genus UBA2883. The sequence goes on along the minus strand of OMPX01000110.1, from coordinate 3,822 downwards.
TTGATATGCTAATTATTTATATTTTTAAACTCTCGATTATAAAAAGCAGCGAGGCTTTTATGTTGAATTATGTAGATAATTAAAGATTTATATTGATTATTCTTTATTATTCATTCATAATATAAGATACGAATAGATATCGCTCTTAAAGACGAATAACGAAAGGATGTTAAGTATGATTAGACACGATATGATTGAAAGAGTCGGTGCATCTTATGTCACTGCTAATATTGAAGGTGGTGAGTATAGTTATGTTCAGGAAGCTGGCTCTAAAGAGGCATTGGAAAAGGCTCTTGGAAAAGGTTTTAAGCATTTTAAACTTGATATTCGCTTTGAAGACGATGATTATGTTGTTTTGATTGAAACAAAGCAGAAATTTGTCAAAAAAGATGAGAAGCAGCTTGCTGAGTATTTACAGGAAGAAAGAGTTCTTCACTATGGCAAGAAGATTATCGCTATTCTTGCCAATACAAATGATGACAAGGTTAAAGTATGGCAGTCATCTATTGATGATGAGCATATTTTAGAAGATGAAACTGTTCTTGATACAATGGAACATTATAAATCTCTTTTTGCTATAAATAAGCAAAATGACCGTGAGAAAGTTCTAAAAAACACATATACACTAAATGAGACACTCCACAAGAAGGATATTGACGAAAGGCTCCGTAGTCAGTTTGTAGGTACTACTCTGCTCTATATTCGAGATGTTTTAAAACAAAAAGGTATCACTGTCATCAATGATGAAACAAGACAAGAATTAAAAGAATATTGGAAAGGTTTATCTGCAAAACAGATTAGAAGTGGTATTGAAGAAACACTTACCAATCTTCTTGATGGTTCTGATAATAAAACACTTAAAGTTGAACTTCTTCAGAAGAATGTTCTGAATGACCAAAAGGTAAAACGACTTGAAAATAAAGATTGGCGTGATGTTCTTGATGAAATTGTAGGCAACATCTACAAATACATCAATACAGACAGTTCTGAGGGACAGGATATTCTGAACCTGTTCTTTATTGCTTTCAATAAATATACAGGAAAAGCTGACAAGAATCAGGCTTTTACACCTGACCATATCACTAACTTTATGTGCCGTGTGACAGATGTTGATAGAACAAAAAGAATCTTTGATGGCACTTGTGGTTCAGGCTCTTTCTTAGTACAAGCTATGGTTTTAGAACTTGCTGATTGTAATCATCAGAAAGCTACCGATGCAGAAAAGAAAGATATGCGTCAAAAAGTTGTGAAAGAACAGATTTATGGTATTGAGTTAGAAGAAAAAGCTTTTGGTCTTTCTACTACAAACATGCTGATTCATGGCGATGGCAACTCAAATATTTTAAAAGCTAGTTTATTTGATAGTGAGGACTTTATCCGTAAGGCGAATCCCGATATCATTCTAATGAATCCACCTTACAACGCAAAGCCTATTATCATTCCAAAAGATTATAAAAAGGATTGGAAAAAAAATTCAAAAGAAGACCCTACAAAAGGAATGGTATTTCTAAAATATATTTCAGATGTTATTTCAAAGATGAATGCTGAGCGATTAGCTGATGGTGAACGTAAAAAGGAAGTTAAGGTCGCGATTTTACTTCCTGTTTCAGCTGCAATAGGAACAAGCAATTTTATTTCTGATATGAAAACATCACTTCTTGAAGAAAACACGCTTGAAGCAGTATTTACATTGCCTAATGAAATTTTCTATCCTGGAGCATCTGCATCTGCTTGCTGTATGGTATTTACACTCGGCAAACCGCATGTTAATGCTGATGGTACAGTAAACAAAACTTTCTTTGGATATTACAAAGAAGATGGTCATAAAAAGAAAAAGAATCTTGGTCGTATTGAGCAATTCGACAAAGATAACAATTCTATTTGGAAGCAAATTGAAGAAAAATGGCTTGACCTTTATCGTAATAAAACTGTCGAAGATGGTATATCTGCAATGCAGGCTGTATCAGGAGATGATGAATGGCTTTGCGAAGCTTATATGAAGACAGATTATAGTAAACTCTGTGAAGAAGATTTTCAGCGGACATTAAATAATTACCTTGCCTATCAAATGAAGGAGGGTAAGATATATGAATCTTAATATACATGGATGGAAAGAGTTTCGCATTGGAGATTTTTTTTATCTACAACGAGGACACACTCTAACTGTGGAGCAAAGAGAAGAATATGAAGGAGATATACCATGCATCAATGGTACGATAGAAAATAATGGTGTTCAGTGCAAATTGTCTAAAAATATCGAATCCATAGGATTTAATATAATAAAGGCACCAGCAATATCTATCGTTCGAGTCGGTAATGGTGGAAAAACCTTTGTACAAACTAAAGATTTTTTTATAGCAGATAATGCTTTTGCATTAACACCCTTAAAACACATGTCGATTTTTTCAATGATGTTTATTTCGGCTATATTAGATGGTGAGCAATTAAAATATTCTTATGGTAGAACTGTTACAAATGATTACTGCAATACTATAATTAAACTTCCAGTTGACGCAACTGACAAACCAAATTGGTGTTTTATGGAAAGTTATATTGCTTCACTTCACCATAAACCATTGACTACAAAGAATAAAAAAGGGAAAGCTCCTGATTTGAATTTAAAAACATGGCATTCTTTTAGTGTTGGTCGTTTATTTACAATGTTAAATGGTAAAGGCATCACACAAGAAGAAATAGCTGAAAATGCAGGTGAGTTTATTGCTGTTCAAAGTGGTGAAGACAATAACGGTGTGATGGGTAAAATAGACCTTAATTACTGTAAGAAAATGAAATATACCTATTCTGAAAAACCTTGTTTAACAGTTGCTCGAAGTGGTTCAGCAGGATTTGTTTCATATCAGAACAGTGGATGTGTAGTTGGTGATTCAGCTAAAATTCTATTACTTCCTGATGAAGTCGCATCAATAGAGCATTATTTGTTTTTACAAACAATGCTTACCGCTAATAGGTTTAAATACACCTATGGTCGTAAGGTTACTGAAGATAAGTATTTGAATGACGTTATCGATTTACCAATTCAACATAACGCTGATGGTTCAACCTTTACAGACTCTGCTTGCAAATATTCTGATGAAGGTTTTGTTCCTGATTGGGAGTTCATGGAAAATTACATAAAATCATTACCATACGGTGACAGATTGGAGGGCTAATTATGGCAAGACCAAAGAAAGATTCGCAAGTCGTCAATTTGAATATAGAGCGTAGCATATATGATAAATTTGTTGAGTTTTGTGATAATACAGGCTTAACTAAGACTGTCGTAGTGGAGCGTGCTTTGGAAATGTATATAGATGCTATGAATGAAAATCCTGAAAAGCTGATGCAGAATAAAAGATAAAAATATAGGGAACCTGTCAAAGGTTCCCATTTTTATTATTCAATCATGTTAAAATGCTTTAGAGCATCTATGATGGCTTCTCTCTTTTCAGGAGTGACCTGTTTAGGCTCATAATCGTCCGATTTAGACAAGTTATCGTTCTCTCCCCTTTCTATACCACATTCACGCTTAACTTGCGCTATAAAGGCGGAATGAAGCTTAAAACCATACTTATCTTCAACGTACTCGTTGATTTCTTTGTATGTAGCGTGTCTGTTGACGTTCTTCATATAACTGCCATCAGGCGTATAATCAACAGTTTTATACTTGTCGATTTGTTGTTGGGATAGAAGAACAACCGTCTCGACGTTGTTACCTGTGGGTAAAAACGATATCGATTTTTTTTGATTGGTATCCCTGTAAAAAGTCATATTTATTTTGTTCTTTGAATATGAATACATTCTTAACAACTCAGTTACGACATA
>OMPX01000194.1 GCA_900313115.1 uncultured bacterium | reverse complement strand
CCTTAAACCGAGATCAGTGCGTATAAGACTTACAATAGATAAGCATCGAATACACTCGGTAAGGTAGTTATCTCAGGATGACTGAAACCTCATACACAAAATCCGTATGAGCAACCTATATATTTTTGTACAGTTTTGCGGATGCAACCCGTACAGGTGTGTGGGTTGAAAGCGTCAATAGCAACAGTAACTTGCATCATTCAAAAAGTTGATGCAACCTGTACAGGTGTGTGGGTTGAAAGCGGCGTATAGGTTGAGATGCCACTTCAGAGAAGAGATGCAACCCGTACATACCGTGTGGATTGAAAATTTTTGGAGAGCGTTGATTTTTTTATTGATTTCGTTACGACCTGTACAGATGTGTGGGCCGGAAGTTACGAATAAACGTATATAAATAAAACACTAATTTAACACTACTAAAGGACTGTTGTTTATGACGGTCCTTTTTTATTTTTTCTTCTTTTCCAGTACAATATTTACAGTAATATATATGGATATCCGGAGTAGAGTCTAATAGGTTCAAGGAGGTAAAAATGGAATTTATCATCGAAGAACAAATTTTGCGCAAAGTTAAATTTGCTCGAAATGAAAAAAGAAAAGTAACAAGAATTGTCGTTCCTGATAATGTACAAATAATTGATGCATCTGCATTCAAAGCAAATGAGTTCGTAGAGGAAATTGTTCTTCCGGAAGGTCTAAAACATATAAACGATCAGGCATTCAGGAGTTGCATTCAACTTAAGAAAATAAATTTGCCTGAATCTTTAGAGGACATTGGCAAAGAAGCATTTCGTAACACTGCCATTGAAAAAATAAGCATTCCATCAAAAATAGAAACAATTCCACAATATTGTTTCTATGGATGCTTCAATCTTTCAGATGTGACCTTACTTAACGGACTTTTATCAATTAATAAAGGTGCATTTTATAAGTGTGAAGCTCTCAAGGAATTAGAGATCCCGGAAAGTGTTTATAAAATTGAAGCACAAGCTTTTATGTTTTGTGATAGACTCAAAAAAATTACACTCCCATCAATTTTAAAAAATCTAAACTCACATCTTTTTTATCATTGTATAAAATTAGAAAGCATTGATATACCCTCAAAGGTTACAGTTATTGGAGACAGCTGCTTTTATGCCTGTGAAAAATTAAGTAAAATAACACTTCCGAATTCACTAAAAAAAATAAAGGCTCGTGCATTTAATCGTTGTATATCTTTAAAGAATCTCAATTTTCCTAAATCTCTAAAAACGTTAGAGATGACACAAACTTTTGAAGAAACAGGACTGGAAAACATAACGATCCCTGAATGCGTCAAAGAAATAGGGTATAGAGCATTCAGAATGTGTACAAACCTTAAGAACATAACCATCATTGAAAATAATATATCGGATGTAGAAGGTACTGCTTTTTATGGTACAAAACTACACGAAACTTTTAAAAGTCCATATATAATAATCAATGGAGTTATAGCCAATATAAACGATTCCTCATATGAAAAATTGACAATTCCGAATAATGCTTTTATTGTTGGAACACAAGGATTCGCAAATATCGGGATTAAAGAAATAATGATTCCCGCTCCCGTCAAAATAATTAACAGAGGTGCATTTTATACCTATAAAACACAAAAACGAAAAGTTTGTCTTTCCAATTCGATAGAATCAATAGGTGTAAACGCATTTCATAATAATTACTTTGAGAATTTGATCATTCCCGGAAGTGTAAAACAAATAAATTATGGTGCATTTGAAATACAAGAAGACGATAAAAATATAGAGTATACGAATTTAATACTTTTAAATGGAATCGAAATAATCGCTCCTTATTCGTTTAGTAATGTAAAAATAAAAGAGCTTTTCATTCCTAAAAGCGTTAAAGAAATTGGAAAATACGCATTTAATAAAGCTGAAAAAGTCCATATTTACAAAGAAACAAAATATAATTCTTCGGGTTTATCAAAATGGCATAAAACTTTTGGAGATAAAACCGAAATTATTGAGTACTCCTAATCCTATATTACTTAAGACTGTCATTTTATATGGCGGTCTTTTTTTTGTTCAGCAAGTTACGGGCAAGTTAAAATATCTTGATTTTAAGTATTTTTCTTTTCATTTTATAATTTTCAGCAAGTTATCAGCAAGTTAAACCTATTTTTTATCGAAACAAGTTTTCAAATACAATATAAATGTAAGTTGGAAGTGATAACTGGAGAACATTGAGTTATGGGTTTCTCAATGATATTTATCACTTCCTTATTTTTATGTCCCATCAGGTTGTGAACTGGCGGGTTAATTTAAGGAGGAAAATATTATGGCAGTTAACAGAATCGTAAATCCCGAAAGAATATTTCAGGTAAACAACAGTGTAGAGGATAATTTCTCGCGTGTATACGGATACGCGTGTGAGCGTTTTCGTCCGTGTACGGAACAGTTTATTCAGAGGAAACTTGACTCAGATGAAGTCAAGGAGTACTCTGAAATGACAGGACAAAAAATCAAAGGAGTCCGCATTTATGTGGACGAATATGATGGTCGTAGTGAAGTTGCTTTCATTACGACAGAAAAGAAGATTATTCCGTGTTTGTCCGCAAACACAGCAGCAATTGAGCTGCTGAACGCCGCGGACTACATCTGGCGGCAGCTCAAGGTTGAGCCTCGCCTTGCCAGAAAATAAAAACCCATACTCAAGAAAGGATCGCTTCGGCGGTCCTTTTTTTATTAAAATCACAAAAAATCACTTTTCATTATTTTTAGATAAAAATCTAATATAATAATATTACTAACACTTCATTTATTCAGGGCGACTTTACGTCCTTAAACCGAGACAGTGCGTAT
>OMPX01000181.1 GCA_900313115.1 uncultured bacterium | reverse complement strand
TTCTTCATTTCCTGATGCCTCAAGAATACGAGTACCTGATGACATTATTCTCTTGAATATTGGTTCTATTTCTCTAATATACGGGCTTTGTGCAACATATTCCTGTTGTTTTTCTCCTGACATTTTTATCACATCTTCAGCATCAACTAAATGGGCTTCAGAAACAGATATATAATCAACTTTTTTTCCTTTATCCATTTTATCAGCCAATTCAGAAAATCGTTTTGTCTCTAAGAACATTGGATTTCTGCCGCGATATCTTATTATTTCATATAATCCTTTTTTGTGTTCAAGTCTTTCTACATTTGCAAATGGATTAAACCTTTTAATGAAGGTTTCCATCATCTCCCCGTGAGTAATTCCTCTTGGGCTGTAAAAATTATCAAAAACAACAATATTTTTTGGCTCAAGCTCGGCATTTTTCACAAATTCCCCATCTTTATCAAGGATTCGTACCTGAACTTTTCCATCTTTGCGCCCTTCTTCTAAGATGTGATATGTCTTGTTATCCTTAGGATTTGTCCAGGTAACTCGTTTATAACTATCCTCTATCTTTTTTGAGGTCAATCTTGCTAAATCTTCAGGTGTTGCCTTTGAAAATGTATACATCATACTATCTGACTTATGTGTATTGATTGCAATTTTATTAAGGCATCTTGCAACAGAACCTTTCACTGTAGAAAATCTGCCTTCTGCAATTTTGCCAAGGTTATGGGATAAAATTTCTGAACCGTTTGATACTATAGACATAACACACCTTTAACTTACATCAGATTTAAATAACCTCAATAAAAAAAATTGCTAATATTTTACTTTGTTTTTTACAATTGTTACATAAGAAAAACAGATTATTGCTGAGTTCTGCATGAATTTCTTGAACTAATGTAACAAAATTTCTATTTTTATTAAAGATTTTCTCGGATTATTCCGTATAAATATAATGTAAGACAACAGAAGATAGTTGAAAATAATAAGTTAAGTGAGGAATAGATTATGCAAGAAAAAGATTTGATGTTGACAGCAGTATCAGAAGAAATTGAAACTTTATTCAATAGTGTTATGTCAACAGTTGTAGACTACTTTGAGGAGGCTTTAGCAGAATAGACTTAAGGACAATTTAATAGTTTTATTTCAGGGAGTTAACCAATAAGTTAACTCCTTTTTGCAGGGGTAAAATATTATAAGTAATTATATATAACTCTACCATGCACCTACAATAGTTATGTCAAAATAATCCCAAGAATTGCAAACAACTCACGCATGCCTGTATAACAATTGTCATTATACATTGACATAAAACTCTCATACGCATTTGGAGCAATCTCTTTTATCTTACCTGTATCAATATATAGCCCCTCAACAAATCTTGCGAATAATTCGCAAGGTTCTGAATAGTATTTATTCATTTTAGAGATTCTTCTTGATATCTTTGCACGCTTTCTTTGTTGTGATTTTAGTTTTAAATAGTCTACAAATACATCAGGAATATCCGGAAAGTCTTTTTTTACATCTGAAATTGAATAAATTTTATGAGAAAATAATTTTTGAACCCTTACTCTGTCATATTTTTCAAGATACGCAAGGTCTGACCATCTTGCATAACGCTTAAACTCCTTAAATTCTTCGGATAATGAAAATTTAGGATAAACATTTTTTATCGTATCAGTTAAAGATTTTATCTTTGTTTTTAGACGCTCTTTTTCTGCATTCAATATATGACAATGCGCATTATTATCTACAAATTTTGTAACCTCTGACAACTCTTTTCTGATTATTTCGGAATCATTGCCAAGAACTGTTTTTAAATTTTGAAGTTTATTATCTAACTTGTAATTAATGTAATGTGAAAACTCGTGAACCAAAACTCTGACAGCACTGTCATCATCAAGATTTTTGGATACATCAATTCTTCCTTCCTTAAAGAAACCCTTATTTCCACGGGCTTTTGTAACAGTTTTCACTGTTATCCCTAAAGAAGAAATATATCTGATTAACTCATTTTTTATTAATGTTGTGTCTCGTGAGCAAGCCATTGAAGATACTCTTTACTACAATCAACTATAGGTAATGCAATAATTTCAGGCACTTGATACGGATGAAGTTCAGAAATAACCACCTTAATTTTTTCAAAATTAACACGTAATGTTTTTATAACCAACATTATTTCCTTTTCTTTTGCAATTTCTCCATCCCAAGCAAACATAGATTCTACTCTGTCAATTGCGCTAACACAAGCAGCTAAACGATGCTTTACCAAATATTTTGAAATCTCTTTTGCAACCCTTTTATCCGGAACCGTACAATAAATAACTATAGCATCCATATTTATACTCCTTGTTTTAACTGATAGCTAAAGTATAACAAAACAATGATATATTAACAAGTAAGAACTTGTATAAACTAAAAATTTAGACTTTTTTATTTAATACGATTTCAGTGAATTAATTGCGATTACAACATAATCCGACTTAATTTGACAATTTCCCTAATATATCAAATACGAGCTGACAGTGGTTTCCCACAATAGCGTACACTACTGTCCGAGATAATTTTCATAAAAAAGTGCATAGTGAGCAATAATCTTGCTATTGTTTTAAAATAAGGTTGTAGAGACTTGAAATTTAAGAACAGATACTGCTATTTTACATAATAAATATTATCATTATATTAAAAATTATTACCCTCTCCTATAATTTAGGAGAGGGTAATATTCGTTGTAACAGGTTGATT
>OMPX01000164.1 GCA_900313115.1 uncultured bacterium | reverse complement strand
ACTGCTGCTGACAAAGCTCGTATCCCATTGGCTAAAATGGCTGTTGAAGATACAGGTATGGGTGTTCTTGAAGACAAAATTATTAAAAATCACTTTGCTTCAGAATACATCTATAACAAACACAAAAATGCAAAAACTTGTGGAATTATAAGTGAAGACAAAATTAATGGTACTAAAATTGTTGCTGAACCTTTGGGTATCTTAGCAGGTATTATTCCTACAACAAACCCTACTTCAACAGCAATCTTCAAATCACTTCTTGCTTTAAAAACAAGAAATGCTATTATCTTTTCACCACACCCAAGAGCAACAAAATCAACTATTGAAGCTGCAAGAATAGTTCTTGAAGCTGCAGTTGAAGCAGGTGCTCCAAAAGACATTATCGGTTGGATTGATACTCCTACTATGGAATTATCAGCAGAATTGTTACACCACCCTGACATCAACTGCATTTTGGCAACAGGTGGTCCTGGTATGGTTAAAGCTGCATACTCATCAGGTAAACCTGCTTTAGGTGTTGGTCCGGGGAATGTTTCTGCGGTTATTGATGAAACTGCTGATATCAAAATGGCTGTATCATCAATTCTTATGTCAAAAACTTTCGACAACGGTATGATTTGTGCTTCAGAACAATCTGTTATTGTTGTTGAAGATGTTTATGAAGAAGTTAAGAAAGAATTTATTTACAGAGGTGCATATTTAGTAAGTAAGGCTGATGAAAAGAAAATGGTTGATTTACCTTTCATCGATCCTGCAAGAGGAACAGCACACCCTCTAATCGTTGGTCAATCTGCTTGCAAAATTGCTGAATTATCAGGATTCTCTATTCCTGCTGATTCTAAAATCTTGTTATGTGAAAGACCAAAAGTTGATTGGAACGATCCGTTCTCAAGAGAAAAATTGTCTCCAATCTTGACTATGTATAAAGCTAAAAACTTTGAAGAAGCTGCTGAAATGGCTTATGAATTGGTATTCAAAGGCGGTGCAGGTCACTCTTCTGCTTTATACACTGATGAAAGAAAGTCTGACAGAATTAACTACTACGCAGAAAAGATGCCTTCTTGCCGTGTATTGGTCAACTCTCCATCTTCTCAAGGTGGTATTGGGGACTTATTTAACTTTAAACTTGAACCATCATTATCTTTAGGTTGTGGTTCTTGGGGCGGAAACGCTGTTTCAGGTAATATCGGGGTAGAACACTTACTAAACTACAAAACTGTAGCTGAAAGGAGAGAAAATATGTTATGGTTCAAGGTTCCTCCTAAAGTTTATTTCAAGAGAGGTGCTATTGATTTAGCATTGAAAGAACTTCAAGGTAAAAAACGTGCATTTATTGTTACTGATAGATTCTTATTCAACTCCGGTGCTGTTGATACAATCACGGCTGCTTTAGATGAACAAGGTATCGATCATCAGGTATTCTTTGATGTTAAACCTGATCCTACACTTGCTACAATCAAGCAAGCTATGGATATCGTAAGACCATACGAACCTGATGTTATTATTTCATTAGGCGGCGGTTCTCCTATGGATGCAGGTAAGATTATTTGGTTATTATATGAACAACCTGATACAGATTTCTCTGATATCTCAATGAGATTTATGGATATCAGAAAAAGAATTTGTCAAATTCCTGAATTAGGCAAAAAGGCTACAATGGTTTGTATCCCTACAACATCAGGTACAGGTTCTGAAGTTACACCGTTTGCTATCATTACTGATGAAAAAACTCATTACAAGTATGCAATCGCTGATTATGCGCTTACACCTAACATGGCAATTGTTGACCCTAACTTTGTTGACGGTATGCCAAAAGGTTTAACGGCTGCATCAGGTATTGACGCACTAGTTCACTCAATTGAAGCTTACGTGTCTTGTATGGCTACAAACTTTACTAATTCAAATGCTTTAGAAGCTACAAAATTAGTATTTAAGTATTTGGCTCGTTCATACAATGAAGGTGCTAACGATCCTATCGCAAGAGAAAAAATGCACTATGCAGCAACAATTGCAGGTATGGCATTTGCTAATGCATTCTTAGGATTGTGTCACTCTATGGCTCACAAGTTGGGTGCTATGTATAGCATTCCTCACGGTGTTGCTAACGCATTATTGATTCGTCAGATTATCAAATTCAATGCAGTTGACAAACCTACAAAACAAGCAATCTTCCCTCAATACAAGTTCCCTTGTGCTAAGACTAAATATGGTCAAATTGCTGATGAACTTGGTTTGGGCGGTAAGAATGATGATGAAAAGGTTGAATTACTTATCAAGGCTGTTGATGATTTGATGACAGAAATCAATCTTCCAAAATCTATTAAAGACTTTGGAGTTAAGGAAGATGAATTTATGGCAAATCTTGATGTCTTGGTTGAAAGAGCATTTGACGACCAATGTACAGGTGCTAACCCAAGATATCCGTTAATGACAGAAATCAAACAAATCTTCCTTGATGCTTATCACGGTATTGTTTAAATTAGCTCATAGAAAGCAGGGCTTTGTTAAGTTATAACAAAGCCCTGACCTTTCCAATTAAAAGTGCTAAAATATTATAAAGAGGTAAACCATGAGTATTCCTGACAAGGTGGTTAACAGGTTAGCGTTATATCATTTTATTTTAGAAGATTTAAAAGACGACGAACAGTATATTTCAAGTACAAAAATTGCTCAATTATTGAATATTGATAATTCTCAGGTTAGAAAAGATATCAAATATCTTGATAATTCGGGTAAATGTCGTGTCGGTTATGATGCAAGAAGGTTGAAGAAAGCTATTGAAGACTGTTTAGGTTTTCAGCAAAAAAAAGATGCTTTTATTATCGGAGCAGGGAATCTTGGTTCAGCTTTAGCAAAGTATGACAGTTTTCAGGATTACGGGTTAAATATATTGGCGATGTTTGATAACGATCCTAAAAAAATAGGAACAACAATCAACGGAAAAGAAGTTTTTAATTTGACAAAAGTTGGAAATTTAGTTAGAAGGCTTAATGTTGAAATAGCCATTCTTACTATTCCAAGAGAATATGCAAAAGGGGTTGCCCTTTATCTTGCAGGAGCAGGGATTAAATATATTTGGAATTTTACACCTTGTGTGCTTGATGTGCCAAGTGATGTGAAGGTTTGGAATGAAAATTTGATTGGAAGTTTTTTACAGTTTACAAATAATGATGAGGTTTAAAATATAAAAATGACAACAGAAATAAAAGTGTGCATGGGAAGCGCTTGCTTTGCAAAAGGAAATCAGGAGAATTTGGAATATATAAAAGAATACATTGAAGAAAATCAGCTTGACTCGGAAATATCAATTACGGGAGCTTTATGTGAAAACAAGTGTGCAGACGGCCCGAGGATAATTGTAAACGGTGTTGAATACACAAATGTTTCTCAGGAAAAGATAGCTGAAATTTTAAAAGAAATAAAATAGAAGTTTTCCAATAAAGGGGTTAAGAATGAATAAACAGTATCCGGTATATACTTTAAAAAATGAATGTAACGATTGTTATAAGTGTATAAGAGAATGCCATATCAAGGCAATCAGAATTCAAGGCGGAAGTGCATCTGTTATAAATGACAAATGTATAGCTTGCGGACATTGTGTAACAATTTGTCCTGCAGGTGCAAAAAGAGTAAGAAACGATATTGACGAAGTAAAAACTCTTTTATTGGCTAACAAAAAAGTCTATGTGTCATTAGCACCAAGCTGGGCTGGTGTTTATAATATTTCAAAAGAAAAAATGATTGCAGTGCTTAAAAAATTAGGCTTTGCAGGAGTTAGTGAAACTGCCTTGGGTGCTCAGGAAGTTTCTATTGAAACAGCTAAAATGTTAAATAAGGCTGATTCAGGATTGTTTATTTCTTCTGCGTGCCCTGTTATTGACGATTATATAAGATTGTATAAACCGGAATTTGCAGAAAATATTACTCCTGTTGCATCACCTGCTCTTACTCACTGTGCATTATTAAAAGATATGCTCGGTAATGACATAAAAGTTGTATTTATAGGACCTTGTGTTGCAAAGAAAAATGAAGCTGACAAACATCCTGAACTTATGGCTGCTGCTTTAACCTTCGATGAATTAAATTATTGGATAAAAGAAGAGTTTATTGATGCTGAAAAAATCGAAACAAACGGAGAATGTCACTTCGTTCCCGAAGCTGCTTATGAAGGTGCTTTGTATCCTATCGAAGGCGGTATGAATGAAACAATTAAACAGGTTGGTATTGATAAAAATGATGTGACCTTTATTGAAGTAAGTTCAATTGATGCTTTTGATAAAGCTCTTACCAATATTGATCCTAAAAAAGTAGAAAACAAGATTTTCGTTGAAGCTCTTGCTTGTATGGGCGGTTGTATAAACGGGCCTTGCCTATCGAGTGATAAATCAAGAATTCTTATCACTTCAGACATTTATGCAAATACTCAGTACAGAAATCCTGTTCCAAAAGAACCAAGAACGGTTGTTCCTGAAGAGTATCGTCCTGACCCGATTAAAACGGTTGAGTATCCGATAGAACAAGTGGTAAAAGCTCTTAAAAAAATCAGTAAACATTCGGAAGAAGATGAATTGAACTGTTCAGGTTGTGGTTATGCAAGCTGCAGAGAGTTTGTTAACGCTCTTATTGCAGGTGATGCAGAACCTTCTCAATGTGTTTCGTATATGAGAAAAATTGCAGTTAGAAAAGCTGCGGCTATGCTTAGATGTATGCCGTCAGCCGTTGTTATTGTTGATGCAAACTTAGAAATAGTTGAAGCAAATGATTCGTTTGAACACATGTTTTTAAGTGAAGAAATGTACGAAATTTTTGCATCTCGTCAAGACGGTCTTGCAGGTGCTTCAATAGACAGGATTGTTCCTTATAGTGAGTTGTTTAAGTCCGCACTTGAAACAGGAAAAGACATTCATCAGGAACACTACGCAGTTGAAAATAAACTTTATGATATCAGTATATTTACTATTGAAGATAATGAGCTTGTAGGTGCAGTTATTTCAGACGTTACAAAATCTGAACTTGACAGAAGTAAAATTGCTCAAAAAGCAAGAGAAGTTATTACTAAAAATATTACTACCGTTCAGGAAATTGCAAGTCTGCTTGGCGAACACATGGTTGAAACCGAACTTCTGCTCAACTCTATTGCAGAAGGTTTTGACCCAAATTCTAATGAGGATAAAAAATAATAATGTTTATAGATATTGATTGTTCACAAAAGAAAAAATATAATCAAAATGCCTATGGCGATTATTATTTGTCAGGCAGATTTCCTAATATGAACAGAGTTGTTGCAGTTTTATCCGACGGTTTGGGCAGTGGTATTAAAGCAAATATTCTTGCTTGTATGACATCAACCATGCTTTTGAAATTTATGGAAAGTAATTCTGATATAGAAAAATCCTGTGAGATTATTATGAATTCACTTCCTGTTTGTAAAGTTCGAGGAATCAGTTATTCAACTTTTTCAGCAATAGACTGTTATGAAAACGGAAAAGCTAAAATAGTGGAAGAAGGAAATCCTGATTTTATTTGGATAAGAGATGGTGAAGTTCTCAAACCTGAATGTCAGTTGATACCGTCAAAAACTTTCAAAAACAGAAAAATGAAAGTTTATAATATCAATCTTAAATTAGGTGACAGAATTATTTTCTGTTCTGATGGGGCAACTCAGGTTGCAATGGGCTCAAAACAGTATCCGCTTGGTTTGGAACGCTCAGGACTTATTAAAATAATATTGAATAAATTATCGCAAGAACCTGAAATCTCATCTATGGATTTAAGCAGTTATCTGGTAAGACAAATAGAGCTTATCGCTCCAAATAAAGAATTAAAAGACGATACATCTATTTTGTCTTTATATTGCAGAAAACCGAGAGAATCTTTAATCTTTACAGGTCCTCCGTATCATCAAAATAAAGACGGATATTATGCAAATGCTTTTAAAGAGTTTAAAGGTAAAAAGGCTATTTCAGGCGGTACAACCGCAAATATTATTTCAAGAGAATTAAATATTCCTGTTACTACAAATATTTCTTTTAATACGGGGAAACTACCCGGAATATCAAAAATGGAAGGGGTAGATTTGGTAACAGAGGGTATCTTAACCTTAACTAAAACTTTAGAATATTTAGAAAGCGGAAAACCTGAAAAAGATGCGGCAGAAACGCTTATGAAATTTATGCTCGATAGTGATTGTATAACTTTCTTGGTGGGCGCTCAAATGAATAAAGCTCACTATGATCCGAATCTTCCTATCGAAATTGAAATCAGAAAAAACGTTATCAAACAAATAGCTAATGTTTTAGAAGAAAAGTATATGAAAAAGGTAACAGTGCAATTTATATAAGGAGTGCAATTATGGAAAAAATTAAAGTGCAAGTATGTTTAGGTACAACATGTTTTGTAATGGGCGGTTCTAATTTACAGGAACTAAATGATATTATCCCAAGAAAATATGGCGACAAGGTAGAAGTTGTCGGAAGTAATTGTTTAGGTTTATGCTCAATTCAATGGGAATATTCTAAAGCACCTTACGTAAAAGTTGATGATGAAGTTGTTCATGAAGCAACTGTTGAAAAAGTTTTAGAAATGATAGACAAAAAACTAGGCAAGTAAATATATTATTTTTAAGATATAATATATTATGAACAGAGGAAAATAAAATAAAATGAATAATGCAGGACAAGCAATACACTTAAAAAAAGAGATATTAGTCAGAATTATAAAAGCTTTTTTCTCAGATAATTTTGAAGAGAATACACGTTTAATTCCATATGATATGCGTCCGAAAGGAATGGAAGTTCCGTACAGATGCTGTGTATATAAAGAGCGTGCGATTATAAAAGACAGAGCTATAGCAGGTTTAGGTTTCCCTATTGAAGAGGATGATGAAACTGTATCATTAGGAACTTATGCCCATAAAGCAATGGAAAGAGAAAAACTTGACGGAAGAAACTTGACCGTACTTCAGGCGGCGTGCAAAGGCTGCTCCACAAACAGAATATATGTAACTGATTTGTGTCAGGGATGTGTTGCAAGACCTTGTCAGTCAGCTTGTAAATTTGGCGCAATATCTATCATTGATGGCAGATCTGTTATTGATGATTCAAAATGTAAAAAATGCAAAATGTGCGTGAATGCTTGCCCGTATAATGCTATCGTCAAGATTACCGTTCCTTGTGAAGAAGCGTGTCCTGTCGGTGCTATTAAAAAAGACGAAACAGGTTTCGCAAGTATTAATCACGAGGAATGTATAAATTGCGGAAGATGTATTTCTGCCTGTCCGTTCGGAGCTGTTCACGAAAAAAGCCAAATTATTGACATTTTGAAAGCAATGGTATCAAAGAAAAAGGTAATTGCCATGATTGCACCTTCCATTGCAGGTCAATTCCCCGGAGATATTTATAAACTCAAGTCTGCGATTATAAAAGCAGGTTTTGATGATGTTTATGAAGTAGCTCAAGGTGCTGATATTACAGCAAATAACGAAGCTAAAGAATTTATGGAACGTATGGCTAAAGTTAATGAAAAAAATTCAGAGTGGCTTAGCGAATGGGCAAATGCAGGCGGATACGGCGAAGCCGAAGATGACAAGGAAGAAGAAAAAATTCAAAACTTTATGACTACTTCTTGTTGTGCAGGCTACAATCAGCTTGTTAAAAAACATTTGCAAGAGATTAAACCGTATGTATCCGATACGGGAACACCACTTTATTATACTGCTGAGATTGTTAAAAAAGCAGAACCTGATGCAATTACAGTATTTGTCAGCCCTTGTGTTGCAAAACGTGCTGAAGGTTTTGATAATAAAAACGTCGATTATGTAATGAACTATGAAGAACTCGGGGCATTATTTGTTGCTAAAAAGATAGAAATTCTTGAATGTGATGGTGAAAAATATGCGGTTGAGGCTTCAAAACAGGCAAGATGTTTTGGTTATTCGGGCGGTGTCGCAGACTCGGTTAAAGCATCTTTACAAGACGAATCTGTTATAAAACCTTGTATAATCAATGGTTTGAATAAAGATAACATAAAACAGTTAAAGAAATTCGCAAAAACGGGTGAATGTGAAGGTGGATGTAATTTAATAGAAGTTATGTGCTGTGAAGGCGGCTGTATTGGCGGAAACGCAACAATGAACAACCAAAAGACAGCTAAAAAGCTTATTGATACTTTAGCAAATAATAGTGAAGATATCAAAAAAATATAAGCTTTTACCATAAAAAATAGATAGAATCCTACCTTAATTCACATAAAATTTTAATGTAGTGATAATTTTATACTACTGTAATATTGTCTATGTTTTTCGATTAATACAGTAGTATAAAATTCAACCAAATATATTATATTTCCTCAAAGTTATCAAATTTTAAATATTATTTGCCGACATATTTGATACAGAGGTTCAATATGTTACAAATTTTTTCAAATAATACATCTACCATCATTTTAGACAACATTAATCCCCAAACAAATATTGATATGATAAATGAACATATAAAGCAATGCAGTTGTCCGAATATGACAATTGATATCAGCCGGTTAAATTTAATGGATGCATGCAGAGTATCAACATTATGTTCAACCACACATTATATGAAATATCCTGACGGTAAAATTGATTGGGTT